>NZ_JBFUBK010000080.1:0-30234 GCF_056405815.1 Pseudomonas sp. P1_F1_2
CTCCTGGCTCCTGGGTAGGGCCGATGTTGACGCGGTACATGCTCAAGTACCCGCGGGTAGAGCTCTTCATCGAAAGCACCAACCGAAGGGTCGACTTGATCCACGAAGGGTTTGATATCGCCTTGCGCGTGCGCTTTCCACCGCTGGAAAACACCGACATGGTGATGAAAGTGCTGGGCAACAGCACTCAATGCCTGGTGGGCAGCCCGAGCTTTGCCGAACGCCTGTCGTCACCCGCCTCCCCGGCTGATCTCAGCGGTTTGCCCAGCCTGCATTGGGGCGCGGCGCAGCGTGAATATCAGTGGGAATTGTTCGGCCCCGATGACGCCAGCGCGCTGATTCGGCATGCGCCCCGCATGGTGACGGACGATCTGCTCGCGTTGCGTCACGCAGCCGTCGCGGGGATTGGCGTCGTGCACCTGCCCAGCGTGGTGGTACGTGATGACGTTGCGGCCGGCAAGCTGGTGGATCTGGTGCCGGGCTGGGCGCCAAAGTGCGGAATCATCCATGCAATCTTCCCGTCTCGCCGTGGGCTGCTGCCCTCGGTGCGGGCATTGATCGATTTTCTGGGCGAGGAATTCAATCACGCAGACATTGCCTGAATGACGCGACACGCGGGGCTGGCGGAGTTTTTATTTCGGACATAATATCGATCGGAATTACAACCATAATATCCGCCCCGTCCGAGGACACGATCATGCAAAGTCCCACCCGCGAAGCCACGCTCGCTCAATGGATCGCTCAGGAACAGGCCATGCGTGCCCGCCTCGCTGGCCCTGGCAGCCTGTCCATGGCTGATGTCAGCGCATTGTCGCCGACCGAATTCTTCGAAGGCATTGGCAGCGGTGAACTGCCCTCGCCGCCGATTGGTGCGCTGATGGATTTCATCCCCATCGAATGGTCGGCCGGGCTGTTTATCTTTCAGGGCACACCGGACGCGCGGCATTACAACCCGTTGGGCAGTGTGCATGGCGGGTATGCGGCGACGTTGCTGGATTCGTGCATGGGGTGTGCGATTCATACCCAGCTGAAGAAGGGCCAGGGCTATACGACGCTGGATCTGCGTATCAGCTATGTTCGTGCGCTGACGGGCGCCAGCGGACCGGTGCGGGCCGAGGGAAAAATTGTGCATCTGGGACGCTCCACGGCGTTGGCCGAGGGGCGCATTTATGATGTAGATGGACGGTTGTATGCCACGGGGTCGACGACTTGCATGATTCTTGAGGCGCGGGGGTAGGTTCCGCGGATTCATGACTTCCGGTAAACATTGCTTTGCCGCTCCAGCGGTTTTTCTCACGGATGCAGGCGCGGATACTCGTGCCCATTCCTACAGCAACCCCTGGAGTCATAGATGTCTATTCCCGCCTTCGGTCTCGGTACGTTTCGCCTGCAAGGCCAGGTGCTCATCGATTCGGTGAGCACAGGCCTGGCGTTGGGCTACCGGGTGATCGACACCGCGCAAATCTACGAAAACGAAGCCGAGGTCGGCGAGGCCATTGCCGCGAGTGGTATTGCCCGCGACGAACTGTTCATCACCAGCAAAATCTGGGTCGCCAACTTTGCCAAAGAGCGGTTGATCGACAGCCTCAAAGAGAGCCTGCGCAAACTGCAAACCGACTACCTGGACCTGACGCTGATCCACTGGCCGTCCCCGGAAAACCAGGTGCCGGTTGAAGAATTCATGGGGGCCCTGCTCGAAGCCAAACAACTGGGCCTGACCCGGCTGATCGGTGTCTCCAACTTCACCGTCGACCTGATGCAACAAGCCATCGACGCCGTCGGTGCCGAACACATCGCCACCCACCAGATCGAACTGCACCCGTACCTGCAAAACCGCAAGGTGGTCGAGTTCGCGCAAAGCCAGGGCATCCACATCACGTCGTACATGACCCTGGCTTATGGCGAAGTGCTCAAGGACCCCATCATCCAGCAGATCGCCGAACGCCTTCAGGCTAGCGCAGCGCAAGTCGCGTTGGCGTGGGCCATGCAGTCGGGTTACTCGGTGATCCCCTCCTCGACCAAACACGCGAACCTGCAAAGCAATTTGAAGGCCTGCACCTTGATCTTGAGCGAGGCCGACATGGCGTTGATCGCCGGTCTTGATCGCAACCAACGGCTGACCAACCCAAAAGGCATTGCACCGCATTGGGACTAAGCGTCAGTCGCGCTTAAGGTGCTGCCCAAGACTTTTCATGGCGCGCTGCAACCGGTCGACCGCTTCATCGATCAGTGCCGCACAGCCTTCGGCGCAGGCTCGCTCCAGATCCTCGCAACACTCGATCAATCGCGCTGCGCGGACCATCCGCGCACTGCCCTTGATGCGGTGCGCCAACTCTTCAAGACGAAAGCGGTTGTCGCCAACGTGCGCTTGCAGCAACTCAATTCGGTCCTCACGGTTGGACTCGGCCAGTTCGCGCAACAATTGATTGATTAGGGTCCGGTCTTCACCGACGTATAGCTCCAGGCCGCTCAAGTCGATTTCGCTTGTTGGTGGCGCTTCAACCGGCTCAAGCGGTGCCGGCAATTCACCGGTAAATCGCGATGCCAGCCAGGCACTCAAATCCGCCAGCAGGATGGGTTTGAACAGGCAATCGTCCATGCCCGCTTCCAGGCATCGAACCCTTTCCTCAGGCTGCGCATTGGCGGTAAAGCCCAGTATCAGAGTCGGCGGCATGCCGTAGGCGCGCTCTTCATCACGAATCGCACCTGCCAGTTCATAACCGCTGAACCGGGGCATGTTGCAGTCGCTGATGACGACATCAAACGTCTGCGCGCGCCACTGTTCGAGCCCTTGCTCGCCATCCTCGGCTTCCAGGACATAGTGCCCCAGATAGCTCAGCTGACGCGTCAGCAACAAGCGATTGGCCGGATAGTCATCGACCACCAAAATCGTCAGGGGACGGGTGGAAACCGCCAGCCCAGTGTCCGCCACGTCACTGGCCGGCAAGGCTTTCAACACCACCAGCGACAGGCTGATTTCAGCCTCTGTGCCCCGTCCAAGGACGCTGCCAAGCACCAGCCGCCCACCCATCATTTCGCACAGGGTACGACTGATCACCAACCCCAGCCCGGAGCCCTTGCGGCCCGACTGCTGGTTGTTGCCAGCCTGGACGAACGGGTTGAACAAGCGCTGCAGATCAACCGCGCTGATGCCGATGCCGCTGTCTTCGATGTGTATGTTCACCGCCAGATGACCTGAAATCCCTGGCACCACCCGCAGTGTCAGGCTCACTTCACCTTCATCGGTAAATTTGACCGCGTTGCTCAAGAGGTTGGACAACACTTGCTTGAAACGCGTGGGGTCGATCAACACGTCACGGTCACTGCGTGCGTCCAGATCAACACGCCATACCAGGTCTTTCTCCCGGGCCAGGCCTTCGAACACCCGGCACACCGATGTCACCAGAGCCTGCAAATTGACACGTTCGGGGGTCAGGGATAGATGTCCGGATTCGATGCGGGCGATGTCCAGGATATCGCCGATCAATGCCAGTAGCTGCTGCGCGGCCGTGGACGCCACCTCCAGGGCGGAACGGTCCGCCACCCCTTCTTTCGCTCGCATTTCGGCCAATTCAAGCATGCCGATCAGGGCATTCATCGGCGTACGGATTTCGTGGCTCATGGTGGCCAGGAAGGTGGTTTTCGCGCGATTGGCGTCGTCGGCGGCGTCCTTGGCGTCCTGCAATTGCTGTAACCATTGTTGGCGCTGGCGGATCTGCCGGCGCTGCCAGGCGATCCAGCTCAGGGCCAGCGTGAGCAATACAGCAGCAGCGGCAAACGCCCGCAAAATGGTGGGGCGATAACGCAGCCAATAGTTGTCATCCTCCACCACATCATTGCCCCAACGGAGGACCAGACCGTCCATTTCTTCAGGCGAAATGCTCAGCAACGCTTTGTTCAAAATCGAATGCAATTCCACGGCACCGCGATCGGAGGCCATGGCGATGCGCGCCGGTTCATCGCCCACAGTACTGCGGATGCGCAAACGTCCCGGGTAGTACCGGGCAATCAGGTAACGGGTCATGAATAATGAGCTGACGGCCGCGTCCGCCTGTCCGTTCATGACCAACTCCAGGCCTTGCGCCGGGTTGTCAACATCCACCGTCCGCACGCCCGGCACCTGCGCAAGAATGAACGCGCGCGCCGGGTGGCTGTGATAAATCGCCAGACGTTTACCGGTCAGCTCGCCCAGTGTTTTCGGGCTATCGGGGGTGTCGGCGCTGACCAGTGTGTACGGATTGGTCACATAGGGGCTGGTAAAATGCAGGTCTGCTACACCTTCGGTCGCCGGGATGATGGCAGGTATGAGGTCGATCTCGCCGGACCTGAGTCGCTCGATCTGCTGGTCAAGTGAGCGGCCCCGCAGCACGTTGAAATTCAATCCGCTGCGCTGGCTGATCAGTGTCAGCAATTGCGCGGTCAAGCCATTGAATTGCCCTTCGGCATTGAAGAATGTCAGCGGTGCAAAGTTCTCGACCACCCCGACTTTCACCTGTGGATGACGGTCCAGCCACTCCTGTTCGCCGGCGCTCAGATTGACCCGTGACTGCCCCAGCCTGTTAACCCTGCCGGCGCTCCAGCGCAGGTCGATGGTTGCGCGCTGATCCATGGGGATCGCTGCCAGCGCCTTGTCGATGATGTCCTTGAGCACCAGGTTGTCCCGCGCCAAAGCAAAGCCGAACGGGTTGGCGTCGAGACCGGACGGTCCCATCAGTTGAACGTTATTGAGGTAGTTATTGTTGATCAGGTAATTGGCGCTGATGAGGTCCCCGAGGTACACGTCATCTTGCCCATAGGCCACCGCTCCCAGCGCATCGAGCGCCGATGGATAACGCTGCAGGCTGGCCTTGGGATAAAACGTTTCAACGGTTTTCGCCGGCAAATAGTCATCGACCATGGCGATGCGTTTACCCGCCAGATCTTCGGGCATACGCTCGTCCAGTCGGGTCACCAGCATGGGTTGATCTTCAGCGTAGGGGCTGGACAGGGTCAGTTCAGGGTCGGCCGCTTCGAAACTGTTCGAGGTCCCCAAAAGATCAAGCTCGCCGAATTTCAGGGCCTCCATGGCCGCTTCCCGCGTCGCATAACGCTGCACTTCAATCGGAACGCTCAGCAGTTGCGCGATCAGTTGAGCGTAATCGGCGGTGATGCCTTCCAGCTCATCCATGCTGCGCGTCACTTCGAAGGGCGGGTAGTCCGCGCCACTGACCCCGAGGCGCAAGACACGCTTGCTGCGCAGCCATTGCAGGTCCTTGTCATCCAGAGCGGCCTCGTAACCCTCCACGGTGGAACGCCCCAGCAATTGCAAGGACTTCGGCCCGTCCCCCCAGGCCGCCTGCGCCGGTGGCATCAGGCACAACATCAAGGCGCATAACAGGACACGCACGTTCTGGCACCCTCAGATCAATTGGTTGCGCTTGGCGAAATCACGTAGATGCACGGCCGCGTTCACGCCGAGTTTTTCGATCAACCGGATCTTGTAGGTGCTGACCGTCTTATGGCTCAAGTGCATCGCCGTGGCGATCTCCTTGTTTGGAGTCCCCCGGGCGAGGTACTGGAGGATGGTCAACTCGCGGTTGGAGAGATGATCGATCAATTGTTTTTCGCTGCGCTGCAGCGTGTTCATTGATCCGCTGGGCAGCTGCGTGAAATAGGTATATCCGGCCTTCAAGGCGTGTACGGCCTTGTGCAGTTGACTTAGCTCGTTGGTCTTGGCGACATAGGCCAAGGCGCCGGTACGCATGCAGCGCTCTTGAAAAAACAGCGGTTCAAGCGACGTGAAAACCAGCACCACACACGACAGGTTGCCGGCCTTGATTCGCTCCAGCACATCCAGCCCGTTACCGCCGGGCATCACCAGATCCAGAATCACCAGATCAATGCTGTGCTCACGCAGTATCGACCACGCCTCACTGACGCTGGAGGCTTCATGAATCTGTTTGAAACCTTCCTGCTCAAGTACCAGTTTGACTGCGGCGCGAACCACCGGATGATCGTCCACAATCAGCACTGACTTCATGGAAACTCCCTGTGCAAAAATCGACGATGACGCCACGAATGCCCGCTACAAAAGGCCGAATACACGCAGCAGGTGCGAGAAAACTCTTGCATGGCGGGCAGATGAAAACTACCTGTCAGAAATGACAGTTCCGACGAATGGTCACCCCGGATCAACCGGCCTTTTGCTGACCGGCAGGCACCAACGAGTCGAGGGAGGACATCAATTGCTGGATGCACATCAGGTCGGGATACCCTGCGTGGCTCACATGAATCGTCTGTCGCCCGCGGGCAGGCATCGGCGCTGATGGCTCGCGTGGCACATTGAAGATCAGGGTATGACGAACCTGCGGGTTGTCGAGAAACAGACCTGGCAGGTCCAAGGCTCCCTGCGTAAGTGAAGCATTGATGACCACCAGATCGAATGGCAAACAGCCGTACTCGACCAGGCTCAGCAATTCTTCAAGGTGTTGAACCGGTGCCACCCCGTAGTAACCGAGCTGATTGAACAGGCGTTCGATTTTCATTCGGTTAAAGTGTTGTTCGTCGGCGATCAGGATACGTAAAGCTTTGTTCTTCATGATAAAGCCTGCGTAGGCTGATGTATTCGTGAGGCGCAAAGACTACGGAAGACCCATAACGGTTGATGTAGGACTTTTCCTAAATGTCACGTCATTCAATCTGATGTAAACGTGAGCTCAATGCTGAGTCACGGGAGCATCGCGTCGTTGCAGCCAGCACATGAAATCCTCACCGCTCATCGGCCGCGCATACCGGTCTGCTGCCCTGGCGTGCACCCCAGCGCCAGCAATTGCTGGCGTTGGGCAACACAACGACAGGTACTACTGCCAGCCAAACCGCCGAATGTAGAACCCCTTCACAGCCTGTGTCAGCGCCATGTACGCCAACAGGATGACCGGCAGAAACACAAAGTACATCGAAGGCAGGGCCTGCAATTTGAAGTAATGCGCCAACGGCCCCATCGGCAGAAAAATGCCCACGCCCATGATGATCCCGGTCATCACCATCAATGGCATCGCTGCACGGCTTTGCAGGAACGGGATTTTCGGGGTACGGATCATGTGCACGATCAGCGTCTGGGTCAGCAGCCCGACCACGAACCAGCCGGACTGGAACAAGGTCTGGTGATCCGGGGTATTGGCGTCGAACACGTACCACATCAGCGCAAACGTGCTGATGTCGAAGATCGAGCTGATCGGCCCGAAGAACAACATGAAGCGCCCGACGTCCGCCGGTTGCCAGCGCTGGGGCTGCTTGAGCATTTCTTCATCGACGTTATCGAACGGGATGACAATCTGCGAAATGTCGTAGAGCAGATTTTGCACCAACAGGTGCATCGGCAGCATCGGCAGGAACGGGATGAACGCGCTCGCCACCAGCACCGAGAACACGTTGCCGAAGTTCGAACTGGCGGTCATCTTGATGTACTTGAGCATGTTGGCGAAGGTGCGGCGCCCTTCCAGCACGCCCTCCTCCAGTACCATCAGGCTTTTCTCCAGCAAGATAATGTCGGCGGCTTCCTTGGCGATGTCGACGGCGCTGTCCACCGAAATACCAATGTCGGCGGTACGCAGCGCCGGGGCGTCGTTGATGCCATCGCCCATGAAGCCGACCACATGGCCGTTCCCTTTGAGCAACCGGACAATACGCTCCTTGTGCGACGGCGTGAGTTTGGCGAATACGTTGGTGGTCTCGACCGCCACGGCCAATTGAGCGTCGCTCATGCGCTCAATGTCGTTGCCCATCAGCAGGCCTTGCTGCTCAAGACCGACTTCGCGACAGATTTTCGCGGTCACCAGCTCGTTGTCGCCGGTCAGCACTTTCACGGCCACGCCGTGAGCCGCCAGCGCTCTTAGAGCCGGTGCGGTGCTTTCCTTGGGAGGGTCGAGGAATGCCACGTAACCGATCAGCGTCAGCGCCTGTTCATCGGCCAGGCTGTAAGTGTCACGCCCTTCGATCATGGGACGCGCGGCCACGGCCACGACCCGCAGCCCTTCGGCGTTGAAGGCAGCAGTCACCTGACGGATCCGCGCCAGCAGTTCATCACTCAGTGCTTCATCGACAACGCCGTGACGCACGCGCGTACACACCGCCAGCACTTCTTCTACCGCGCCCTTGCAGATCAGCAGATGCGCATGCTCGCGCTCGGCGACCACCACCGACATACGCCGGCGGGTGAAGTCGAACGGGATCTCGTCGATCTTGCGAAACGCCGTGCCGACCTTGAGCTCACGGTGGATTTCCACGTGTTCCAGCACGGCCACGTCCAGCAGGTTTTTCAGACCGGTCTGGTAATAGCTGTTGAGGTAGGCCATTTCCAGCACGTCGTCGGAGTCGTTGCCCCAGACATCGACATTGCGCGCGAGGAAGATTTTGTCCTGGGTCAGGGTGCCAGTCTTGTCGGTGCACAGCACGTCCATGGCACCGAAGTTCTGGATCGCATCCAGGCGTTTGACGATGACTTTTTTACGTGACAGGAATACCGCGCCCTTGGCCAGGGTCGAGGTGACGATCATTGGCAGCATTTCCGGGGTCAGGCCCACGGCAATCGACAGCGCGAACAGCAATGCTTCGGACCAGTCGCCTTTGGTGAAACCGTTGATGAACAGCACCAGCGGCGCCATCACGAACATGAAGCGGATCAGCAACCAACTGACTTTGTTGACCCCGGTCTGGAACGACGTCGGTGCGCGATCAGTGGCACCGACCCGTTGGGCCAAGGCACCGAAATAAGTGTTGTTGCCAGTGGCGAGAATCACCGCCATCGCCGTGCCGGACACTACGTTGGTGCCCATGAACAGGATGTTGTCGAGGTCCAGCGGATTGTAAGTGTCGCTGTCTTGCTGGCGGGGAAACTTCTCCACCGGCATCGATTCACCGGTCATCGCGGCCTGACTGACGAACAGGTCTTTGGCACTCAGAACCCGGCAATCGGCCGGGATCATGTCGCCGGCCGACAACACGATCAGGTCGCCCGGTACCAATTGTTTGATCGGCAACTCGGTGCGCAGTGCATCGCGACGCAGTACCGTCGCGGTGTTACTGACCATCGCTTTCAGCGCATCGGCGGCCTGGTTGGACTTGGCTTCCTGCCAGAACCGCAGCAAGGTCGAGAGCACCACCATGGAGAAAATCACAATGGCGGCTTTCATGTCTTCGGTCAGCCAGGAGATGACCGCGAGCAGCGTCAGCAACAGGTTGAACGGGTTTTTATAGCAGTGCCACAGGTGGGTCCACCAGGGTAGCGGCTGCTCATGCTCAACCTCGTTGAGGCCGAAACGCTCGCGCTGGGTGTCGGCTTCGAGTTCGCTCAAGCCATCGGTGTGCGTACCCAATTTTTCCAGCAGTTGACCGGTGTCGCTGTTGGCCGCGCTTACCAGGGTTTGCGCCAGCGCCGGCGGCACTTCACGGCTGACCGTGGTATCGGTCAAGGATTCAAGCAATGCCAGGCGACGGAAGTGCCGGGCGATGTGGCGGGTGCGCAGGAATCCGGCGAAGAATTCCTTTAGCAGGGTCAGGTTCATGGCGTTGCCCCAGGGTCAGCCGGGAAACCTTCGAGCAGGCGTGTCGAGTCGCGGCGATGACGACAGGGCAGTCGCCATCACACGATAGTGTGTCGATGAGAGGACATCGGGAGCCGGGCCAGGACTGGCTCGACCGGGAGGCCGCTACTCGCTGTACGGCGAGACAACGGCACAAAAAAAGCTGCGCGTTAGCTTGCCGAGAAGGTGCCGGTTACTGAAACCGGCCGACTACTGTCACTCGAACACGTACCCACTGTGGGTCTCCGCTATTGATGAAAACGCGCGAAGCTTACGCCCCGATTTTTTCAGAGTAAACGAAGGAACGGCGTGAGACGGGGGAATCGCAGGGTTCTTCAGGAAGGGTTCAGCATTGAGGTTGGGGCGTGTTCTTCAGGGCTTATTCGTCGGAGCGCCGCCGGAGCAAGCGCCCGATTTTTTTGCAGGCTCAGGCTCAGGCGCTGGCGGCCAGGGCATGTCGGCGATGGTGAACATCGAGATGGTCCTTGATCACGCGCAACACCTTGGCCTCTTGCTCATGAATAAAGAAGTGACCACCCGCCAGCATGTCCACGGAGAAACTGCCGTGGGTTTCCTTGCTCCAGCCGATCAACTGTTCAGTGGTGGCGCGGTCGGCCTTGCCACCCAGCACGTGCACCGGGCATTTAAGCAAGGGGCGCTGCTGCGGCTCGAAGCGTCCGCACAGCAAAAAGTCGGCGCGCAAGACCGGCAGCGTCAGGCTCATCAGCTCTTCGTTGGCCGACACCTCTTCGCGGGAGCCATTGAACGTGCGTAGTTGCTCGATCAACTCGGTATCGGTTTTCGCTTCGGCAAAACCGCGATCATAGTCAGCACGCATTGTCGGCGCGGCCGTGCCTGAAGCGAACAGCGCCACGGGCTCCGGACAGCCCAGCGAGCGCAACGCATGGGCCATTTCACAAGCCAGCAATGCCCCAAGGCTATGGCCGAACAGTGCATAAGGGGCTTTGAGCGTGGCTTTTTGTTCGTGTGCGAGTTGCAGCGCCAGCCGCCGCATGTCGGTGTGCAACGGCTCGCCAAACCGCGCGCCGCGGCCGGGCAGCTCCACCGGTTGCAACGCCAGCCACTGCGGCAGTTTGCGCCGCCAGCGGCTGAAAACCATGGCGCTGGCGCCCGAATAGGGCAAGCACAGCAATGTCAGCTGGGTCACCGGGCTTTCCTCAAAAAATTAGTCTGTATAGAAGAACGGATGAAGCACACCTGGAATTAGGCGTACCGATAACCCTGTGGGAGATCCTTTGCTGCAGGGGCCCCTGCAACCGACAAAACCCGTAGGAATTTTCCCGTTTTACGCCGCCAATTGTAGGAATGAGACCTACCTACAAGGAACTTAAACATCCCCCAAAGGCATAACACCCTAATGCTGGCGGGCGCTGTGGTCTTGTAGCCGACAAAACCCAAACAATGAGCCCCGTCCTCCTCCGGCACAGCACATTCCTACACTCGGAAATACCTTGTTGCCAGTCGTTACATCGCCCCCTAACATCCAGCGTCAACGGGTACAGCGGAGCTGTCCAACAAAACCCGAATTCAAGGAACCAGAATGAACCAGCGCATCCACCGCAGCATTGACGCCCCCCTCCGGTCCGGCCTGAACCGCGATGAATTGTGGGAAGGTCCGGACAAGGGCCTGATCAAATGCTGGGAAATCGGCCGTCAACGCGCCACCCGCTTCCCCGAACTCGCCCGACGCAGCCTAGCCGGTGAACTGCCGGTGCTCGGCTGGAAGGGTGGCGTCAGTCGTAGCCTGAAAAAACTCGAAAAATACGGATCTCTCAAATACCTCGCCCAATGGCAAGGGTTGCGCGGGGAGGATCTGGATGTTGATTTGGGCAAAGAGCGGGCGTTGGCCTGCTCCAGGACCGGTATGGTGGTGACGTTTACACCGGATCGGTCGAAGTACTTTAATCAGGTGGCGGAAGTGGACGCTTAGGGAGAGGCACAGGGTCGACTTGCATCACGAGCTTCGTCCACTACTTGGCGGCCAATCGCCCCAACCTGACATCAGAGCATGGCCGGCTCGGCTTGGGGACTGACGCTGAAACGCTCGCGATAAGCCTGCGGTGTCACCCCCATCGCTCGCAGAAAACTACGGCGCAGTGTCTCTTCGCTGCCAAACCCGCACTGCACCGCCACCCGCTTGATCGGCACGCCGGTGTCGCTGAGCAACCGTCGCGCCGTTTCGACCCGAATCAACTCAATGGCGCGTGCCGGGGTTTGGCCGGTGTCGGCGCGGTAGTGGCGCACGAAGCTGCGTTCGCTCATGCCCGCCTGCAACGCCAGGGTCGGGATGCCGAGGTCTTGGGTGAGGTTTTCACTGATCCAGGCGTGAAGCTCGTCGAAACGGTCACCGTGCTTCTGCAAAGACAAGGTCACGCTGAACTGTGACTGGCCGCCCGGACGCTTGAGGAACACCACCAGTTGCTGGGCGACTTCCAACGCGGTGTTGCGGCCCAGGTCCTCTTCGACCATGGCCAGCGCCAGGTCGATGCCAGCCGTGACGCCCGCCGAGGTCCAGACCGGGCCGTCATTGATGAAAATCGGATTGGGCTCGACTTGAAGGCGTGGATGTTTTTGCGCCAACTGCTCGCAACGCGTCCAGTGCGTGACCACTCGACGACCATCGAGCCAGCCGCTGGCCGCCAACAAAAAGGCCCCGGTACACACCGACGAGACGCGCCGACAACCCGACGCATGCTCACGCACCCAGGCCACCAGCGACGCGTCTTCCGCCGCCGCATAAACGCCCCAGCCACCGGCAATGATCAGCGTGTCACTGCCGTTTTCGGGTAACGGTTCAGCCAACAACGCCAACCCCGACGACGACATCACCGCCCCGCCGCCACTGACAATCACCGAGGGTGCATACGGCGGTGGCAGCCCTTTCTGACGGCAGATGTCGTTGGCCGAGGCAAACACTTGCAACGGCCCGGTGACGTCGAGCAGTTGCACATTGGCAAACGCGAGCACGTGAATGGATTTCGGCATGGTTGGCGTAATTCGTGGGGTGATTGGCGGATACGCCAAATCCTACGAGCCTACAGTGAAGACGTCCACCCACTTCAGGAGAAATAAGCCATGACGTTGCAGATCGGTTTTCTGTTGTTTCCCCAGGTTCAGCAACTCGACCTGACCGGCCCTTACGATGTGTTGGCCTCATTGCCGGACGTGAAGGTGCATTTGATCTGGAAGGACCTGGTGCCGGTGACCGCGAGCACCGGCCTGATGCTCAAACCGACCACGACGTTCGACGATTGCCCGGCGCTGGACGTGATTTGCGTTCCCGGCGGCAGCGGCGTCGGGCCGTTGATGGAGGATGAGCAAACCCTGTCTTTCCTCAAGGCTCAAGCCGTCAACGCGCGGTATGTCACGTCGGTCTGCACCGGGGCGCTGGTGCTCGGCGCAGCGGGTTTACTCCAGGGCAAACGGGCGACCACGCACTGGGCCTATCACGAATTGCTCAAGCCGCTGGGCGCGATCCCGGTCAAGGACCGGGTGGTGCGCGACGGCAATCTGCTGACCGGTGGCGGGATCACCGCGGGGATCGATTTTGCCCTGACCCTGGCGGCAGAGTTGTTCGACAAGGACACGGCGCAACTGCTGCAGTTGCAGCTTGAATATGCCCCGGCACCGCCGTTCCAGTCGGGCAGCCCTGACACCGCGCCGCAGAGTGTTCTGGCTGAAGCGCATCGCCGTGCCGCCGCCTCGATTGAGCAACGGGCACTGATCACCCAACGGGCAGCGGCCTGGCTCTAAGCACTGCCAGACTTTTCGACAGGCAAAAAAAAACCCGCCGAAGCGGGTTTTTCCCAAGACCATTATCGACTCCCTGTCGGTAGCCAATCCTTGCTGATGGTCGATCATCCGTGATCCTGAAGCGCTTCCTGTGCTTCAGTTGATGGAGCTAGATTACGCGTCGGATCCAATCTGCAATAGTCGACATAGCTACCACCGTGTGTAAGACATTCGCTATAGCCACCCTTCCGAAAACCCCTAGACGCCTCAGGCATCTCGCCGGAGAGCTTCGGTACAGAGACTTCCAGCCAATCAGCCACCCTCACGCTCATGGGCCTTGGCGTTTTCGATCAGATACTGTTCGATGTTGTTCATCTGCTCTTCCCAACCGCGGCTGTCCATACGGAAAGCCTTTTCACGACGAGCTTGGGGGACGTGATCGAAACCGGACTCGGACACTTTGAGCCACGTGCCGTCGTCCCCGTCTTCAAGCTCGAATTTCACCAGTGTGGTCGGCTCCTGGGAGTAGTCGACGTCCGGGTTGACGGCATAAGGGTGCCAGCGAAACGAAAACAGCCGCTCCGGCTCAACGCTCTCCACCAGGACATTCCACCGCAAGTGTTCATAACCGGGATAGGTTATCTGCCCCTGAGTCCACTCACCGGCGATGAAACGCTTGCCTTCCAGTGCCACGCCAAACCACTGCCCGAATGCCTCTGCGTTGGCCAGCACGCGCCAGACGTGCGAACGCTTGACCTTGAGCAGGACTTTCCTTTCGATGCGATCAGATGCTGCGTTCATAAGTCACCTCCTGTATTGAACAGTAGGTCAGTAAGACCACAAGACCAACCCTAAAATGTATCAATCGCTTGCCGCGATCAACCTTGCCCGCAATATTCGGCCGCATTTGCATGCATAAGTTCTGACAGACGGACGAGACTGTTGGCTGGCGGGGCCTCACAGGTGGCAGGTCTTCTGTCGGCGCAAGGCAAAAACGATTCGCTACACTGCACCTCAATCTCCTCTGCCACAGCGAGTTTTCCTCCATGTACTCACGCGTTCTCCTGGCACTGACACCCGTGCTGTTTACCTCGATGGCCTTCGCCCTGGACTGCGACAATGCCGCCGACCAGGCCACGATGAACCAGTGCGCGGCGCAGCAGCATGCGGCGGCTGACAAGGAGTTGAATGCGCTGTATCAGCAAATCACCACGCGACTCAAAAGCGAGCCCGAGCGCAAGAAGTCGCTAGTGGGTGCGCAGCGTGCGTGGATTGCGTTTCGGGATGCCGAATGCAATTTTTCGGCGTCCGGGGTGGAAGGCGGGAGTGTTTATCCACTGATCTACAGCAATTGCGTGACTGAATTGACCAAGGCGCGAGCCGAGACCTTCAAGACTTACTTGAAGTGTCAGGAGGGGGATTTGGGCTGCCCGGTGCCGGGACAGTAAGGTTTCCAGCGTTCTCAAAGGCCTCATCGCGAGCAGGCTCGCTCCTACATTGGATGTGCGTAGGAGCGAGCCTGCTCGCGATGGCGTCTGATCAGGCAAAAATGATTACCGGACAAACACCTGTGCCGTGGTAATCGCCATGTCCCCGCCCGGCATCTTGATGCTGCCGATCTGCTTCAGGCTGTCGGCATCAAAAATCGCCACGTCGTTAAACGTCCCGGCCAGGTAGATCTTGCTGCCGTCCTTGTTGAAGGAAATGCAGTAGTAGGAATGATCCAGCGTCGCCGCCTGCAGCATTTTCTTTTCCTTGATGTCGTACTTGGCCAAGCGGTTCAGCACGCCGAACATCAGGTTCGGATCCTTCGGCGAGCGCATGCCGCTGAAGTAGATTTCCGTCAAAGGACCGAAGTCAGTGGTTTCGGTCTTGCCGGTTTTCAGGTCGATGCTGAACAGTCCGTAAAGGTACTCGGCAGTGGCCGGGTCCTGCTTCTTGTCCTTGAATTTCGCGGCGGTGTAGAGCAGCGAGAAGTCATGACGATAGGTCTGCTGGTTCCACACGTAGAGCACGTCCGGCGCGCTGTAGTTCTCGCGTTTCCAGTGACGGCTGGGGATCAGCACGTCGAACTTGCCGGTTTTCACATTGACCTTGTAAACGTCCGCCCCCGCCACATACAGCGTGCCGTCATCGCCACTCTGCATGATGGTCAGTTGCCGTGGTGCCGGGAAACTGCGCACCGGTTTGGCGTCCATCCCGGCATCGGTGGCATACACATCGAGCCGCGGTTGCTGCACTTCGTAGCGGTCGTTGAGCATCAGTGTCGGGTTGGCGACGGTGTACAGTTCCTTGCCGTCGTGGCTAAGGGTGAAGGCGAACATCGAGCGCGCTTTCTCCCCCGTTTTTTGCGTGATGCTGGCGTGGAACACCTGCTTGCAGTTGTCCAGTTCGACGCCGTAGACATCCGCATAGTGATTGTTCAACACGTAGGCGGTCTTGCGGTCCGGTGACAATTGCACGGTGCCGGGGCCAAAGGCGTCAGGCATCTTGCAGGTCTTGAGCAAGGTGTCGGTGGCCWGGTCGATCACGTTCAGGTTGTTCGGGTAATTGGTGGTCAACATGTACTCGTGACCGTCTTGCAATGCAGTGTTTTCATCGGCCAGAACAGTGAACGAACACGTGCTCAGGGCGGCGAATGCGGCCAGGCCGCAGGCTTTGATGCTGTGCATGCTGGAATCCTTCTTCTTATCTGATCACTTGTCTTTCGGGAAGACAGTGCCGAGGTTGCGCCAGTTTTCGTTGGACGCCTGGGCATCCTTGTTCCAGTCCGGGTAGGTACTCATCATGTCGGGCACCTGGGCCGGCCACCAGCACGGGTCGGAGCAGCCATACAGGTCGGCTTCCATCGGTTGGCAGAGCGACGACACACCACCAAACGCGTCGATTTCCCAGCCCGGGTCGGTGGTCGAGGCGCAGCCCGCCACGGAACTCATCGCGACCACTTCTTCGATGCGGTTTTCGGCCGCGGCCTGATCCATTTTCAGCGCTTTGTTATTGATTGCCTTGAGATGTTTCATATCAGTGAGCCTTGCGCGGAGTGATGTAGCTGCTGATGAACGCAGGGTTATTGGCCATGATCCGGGTGTAGACCTCGATACCGAAGTCGACCCAGTCACGCATCAGTTCGCAGTAGTGATAGGTCGGATGGGTCGGGTCGCCATACCGGGCGTAGCTCTCGTGATAGCAGCCGCCGGAACACAGGTTGCGGATCTGGCAGTCTTCGCAACCGGTGTTGGTGCGGTCCAGGCGCTGGGACAAGAAGTCGTTCAACTCGACTTGCTTCACACCGCTGTGGACGTTGCCGAACGTCGGCAGGCTGGAACCGGTAAAGCGATGGCACAGGTTCAGCTCGCCCTTGTGATCCACCGCCAGCATCTTCAGGCCCGCGCCGCATGGCAGGGCTTTTTTGTGGCCTTCGTGGATGTCGGTGATCAGCTGGTGCAGGTTGGAGAAACCGATGTTGCGGTGCTCCAGCGCGGCTTCCAGGTAACGACGACCGAGTTTTTTCATGTTGGCGAACACTTCGATCAGCTCGTCGCTGGTCAGGTTGAACGTGCTGATATCGCCGGAGGTCACGGGAGCGAAACCGACTTCGGCAAACCCTAGCTCGTTGAACAGGTGGTCCCAGATGGTTTCGACATCGGTGACGCCGGTGGTCAACGTCACACGGGCACCGACCGGGCGGCTGTTGTAGCGCGACAGCAGCATCTCGGCCTTGCGCCGCACCACGTCGTACGTGCCCTGCCCGCCCACGGTAATGCGGTTGCGGTCGTGCACGGTCTTCGGCCCGTCGATACTCACCGAAAGCCCGAAGCGGTGGGCGTTGAGGTAATCCACGGTTTCTTCGGTCAACAGCGTGGCGTTGGTGGTCATGACGAATTCGACGAACTTGCCCGCCTCGCGAAAACGTTTCTCACAGTAGTCGACCATGTACTCGATCAGCTTGCGATTGCTCAGCGGTTCGCCACCGAAGAACACCACGGTGAAACGCTCTTCGTCGGGGGATTCGCGCAGCAGCATTTCCACCGAGGCGATCGCCGTTTCCACGTCCATTTTCTTGCCGGCCGAGGGCTTGTCGAGGTCTTCCTTGTAGCAGTAGGTGCAGCTCAAATTGCAGCCGGTGTTGACGTTGAGCACCACGGTATTGATCGCCGTGCGTTCGACCCGTTTGGTGCCGATGTCCGGGGTCAGCGGCGAACCGTCGCTGACCAGTTCCAGCGAGATCAATTCACGCAGCGTTTCGGTGACTTCTTCGCCGTTGAAGCGCTCGGCCAGACGCTGGATCAGGTCATCGGACGAACAGCCCGGACCGCGCAAGGTATCGATGATGGTGCCCGTCAGCTCATCACTGGCAAACAGCGAACTGCTGGGAATGTGGAACAGCATGCGGTCGGCATCGACGTGCACTTCGTGCAGGTTCCGTTCGACCAGATTCAAAATAGCGCCCATTGCAACCTCCTGTGCAAACCCCGTTCGACGGGGCCTGCGGTCATTCCGAAAAGTGTCTGAAGCCTTGGGTTTCAGGGCACATCACGGAATGGGTGGATTGTTCCAGCGTTGCACGGTGACGATCATGTGGCCTTCGCCGGTCAGGGATTTCCCTGCGTCGTCGACGGCGGCGATCACCTTGAGGTTGCCGGCATTGTTGGTGGACATTTTGCGTTGCGGGTTCGGCCCGGCATCGCCCGGCGTGAACACGCCGCTGTCAGCCTGCATGGTGCCGGCGAACTTGACGTCTTCGTCTTCCTTGGCGCGGTCATCGAAGGCTTCGACTTTCCATTGCGCCGGGAATACACCGATGCGATAAGGCTTGCCGTCGGCGCCTTTGCCCCATGCCTCGGCGTCGAAACGCCCCTGGACTTTCGGCGTCGAACCACCGCCCTCACCGATCCGCGAGACCGAAAACTCCGGCACGACTTTGACTTCGGCGATGGAGTTGTAGACCGACAGGCTCGGGCCTTTCAACGTGCCCACCGTCACCGTGCGCAGGCCCGGTTGGGCATTGGCGGCGGCCTTGAGTTTGACCTTGATCCGGTCCGGGCTCTGTTCGACGACTTCGAGCACTTCCACACCTTTGCCGAAGCTCGGTTTGCCGGTGAGACCACTGCCGATCAGGGTCACTTCGGTTTCGCTGCCGGCTTTCACGTAACCCGGTTGCACCGCCAACAAACGACTGGAGCCTTGCTTGGCGGCGACGAAGTCCAGGCCACGCTCGTCATGCTCGGCCTCGAACATGCGGCCTTGCATGGCATTGCCTTGGGCGGCGAATACCTGGCGCAGGGTCACGCCATCGATGGTCACGTTGCCGCGCCATTCATAGCCGGTGTAGAGAATCGCGCTGCCGTCGCCGTTGAACGGGCTGCCGTCGGCGTATTGGCCTTTGATGCTGACCTTGAAGGTGTCGCTGCCATCGGCGCTGACGGTCATCACGCCGGCCAGTTCGCCCTTGCCTGGCAAGTGACCGCTGAAGCTCCAGTCCCCCACCAGTGCATCGGATTTAGGCGCGACGCTTTGCCATTTTTTCCAGGCCGGGTTATCCAGCGGATAACGCTTGGCCAGCAACGGCACCATGTCTTTGCGGGCGATGTCGAACCAGTCACGGTCGCGGGCCAGGGCCTGGTATTCCAGCGACGGCCACTGGCCGAGGTGGAAGTTCACCAGACGCTCCCATTCCTGGGCCGGACGGCGTTGCAGTGCAACCCGTGCACCGGAGTGGCAGCGGCCACACATCTGGCTGGTCTGGTCGTCGAATTTTTCGACGGTATTGAGCCGGCGCTCAAGGGCATAACGCACACCGTCGGTTTCGCTTGGCGCCAGGCCCTGGGTGTCGGCCAGGTACTTGACCAGCGTGCGGCGGTCCTCATCGCTGATCTGCAAACCGTGCATGGTCTGCATTCGGGCGATGCTCATCAGCCAGCCTTCCGGGGTCTTGCGCTGGTGGCTGATACGACTGAGGGCGTTACCGGCTTCGGGCGTGTGACAGCCCTGACAGGTTTCCTTGAGGATGGTCTGGGCGTCTCGGGCTGCCTGGCTGTCCGGCGCATGCAGCGCCACACAAGCGGCTACGGCCAGCAGGCTGGCGCTCAGGCCTGATCGGAGTTTTCTCTTCATCAACGTCGAACCTCGCACGGTGCTTTCTTATTTTTGTGGCTTATCGTTTTTATGGTTTCTAGCGTCAGCGGCGAACCACCGACGCAGGCAAGAGAAACGTCTGCGATGAGCAATACACGGAGCGTGCCAGCTTGCCGATATCCTTTTTTATCAATCAGTTGCGTTAAAAACCGGTTGCTCGAAGCGCTGTCGACCAGATCACCTGCGTCTAATATCGCGACAGTTGTTGCAGTCTGCGACAAGCATAGATGCCCGCACGGAACAGCTCATCGCTCGACGATTGACGGCATCGGGATCAAGGGGCGAAATGGTTGTTCACGGAATGCCGACAGGGGATCAAAAATGGCAAACATTACTGTCTTGGCGGGGGACTTTCTGCAGGGTGATGGAGAGTACAGGGACGGCGTTTTTACCCTCAGGACGCCGCTTCACCCGTGGCCCGGTCTCTGCCTCCCGCTTTCATCGTTCAAGCGTGTGGAAGTGGCCAACGAGGAGTCGATCAACAACTTCAAGGACGCCATCGGGTTCGGCGTGGCCGGCGCCATGCTGCTGGGCCCTATCGGCGCGATTGCGGGGTTCATGCTGGCTGGCAAGGAAACCGAAGTGACCTTCCTGGCCACACTCAAGGACGACAAAAAGCTATTGGCTGCCGTTGATAGCGACACGTTCGAGGAAATTTCCCGAAAAATACCGTCTTGAATACGTCAACGCGAGCCGCACCACGCGCGGTGGTGCGGCTTGGCCAGTTCAGCCTGGAAACGTAGGGGGGAGGAGGCCTTTGTGTGCGCTGATCTCTTGCTGCATCTGCGTCACCAGCGCCGTGATCGCGTGGGCAGTGTCCAGTTCCCAGACTGCAACGTGGCTCACCAGGTCCACTTTGCCGGTGGTGCAATCGCAGACTCGAATCGTCAACGACTGATCCGGCAATAGGCTGCAGGTGCATACCGAAGGCAGAAAACTCTGCTCAATGATGCTTTGAATCTCCAGGGTTGAAAGGTTCATCACTACCTCCCGTGCGCGAGATGTGTGGCCGGGAGAGTGCTCCATCACTTCACCCACCGAGCGAGAAAATTCTATTCCTCAACACGAGGGGTCTCAAGGGCGCAACCGGGTTGCTCGTCGTCTCAGTCGTTGTCGCAATTTGCGAAAAAAATCACCGCCGTTGCCAACCCTTTGCGCCCGGCGAACCCCGGCTAATCAACGGTTCGCCTGACCTTGCGGCGACTTGGCACAGCCATTGCGAAAGCCCTGTTCTCACGAATAATAAGAGGCCTCGCCATGTCGCTCCCTAATTTGCTTCCCGCCACTTCCGCGTTTATCCAGCGCGCACCGCGCATGCTGATCGGCGGTGACTGGGTCGAGGCCGCCGATGGCCAGACCATGCCCCTGCACAACCCCGCCACCGGCGAAGTGTTGTGTGTGGTGCCACGGGCCATGCCCGAGGATGTCGACCGCGCCGTGCTGGCCGCCCGCCAGGCTTTTGATGATTCGACCTGGACCCGCACCCGCCCACGCGAGCGGCAGAACCTGTTGTGGAAACTCGCCGACCTGATGGAGCGCGACGCCGAACTGCTGGCGCAGCTGGAATGCCTCAACAACGGTAAAAGCGCGGTGGTGGCGCAAGTGATGGACGTGCAACTGGCCATCGATTTCCTGCGCTACATGGCCGGCTGGGCGACCAAGATTGAAGGCTCCAGTGTCGAAGTGTCGCTGCCGTTGATGCCCAACGATCAGTTCCACAGTTTCATCCGTCGCGAAGCGGTGGGCGTGGTCGGCGCCATCGTCGCCTGGAACTTCCCGCTGCTGCTGGCTTGCTGGAAGCTCGGCCCGGCCCTGGCCACCGGCTGCACCGTGGTGCTCAAACCCGCAGATGAAACCCCGCTCACGGCGCTGAAACTTGCCGAACTGGTGCTGGAGGCCGGTTACCCCGAAGGCGTGTTCAACGTGGTCACTGGCACCGGTATTACCGCCGGTTCGGCCCTGACGCACAACCCGTTGGTGGACAAGCTGACCTTCACGGGCTCCACTGCCGTGGGCAAACAGATCGGTAAGATTGCGATGGATTCGATGACCCGTGTAACCCTGGAGCTGGGCGGAAAATCACCGACCATCGTCATGGCCGACGCCGACCTGAAATCCGCCGCGGCCGGTGCCGCCAGCGCGATTTTCTTCAATCAGGGACAGGTGTGCTGCGCCGGCTCGCGACTGTATGTGCAGCGCAAACATTTCGACAATGTGGTGGCGGACATCAGCGATATCGCCAAAGCCATGAAGCTCGGCAACGGGCTGGACCCCAGTGTTGAAATGGGGCCATTGATCTCCCGGCGCCAACAGGAACGGGTTTACGGGTATATCGAAAAGGGCCGGGAAAGTGGTGCGACCATCGCCTGCGGTGGTGAGCAATTCGGACCGGGATTTTTCGTCAAGCCGACCGTGATTGTCGACGTCGATCAAAAACACTCGCTGGTGCAGGAAGAGATTTTTGGCCCGGTACTGGTAGCGATTCCGTTCGATGACGAGGCCGATGCGTTGCGCATGGCCAATGACAGCCCTTATGGGCTTGGAGCGAGCATCTGGTCGAATGACCTGGCGGCGGTGCACCGGATGATTCCGCGGATCAAGTCGGGGTCAGTGTGGGTCAACTGCCACAGCGCACTGGACCCGGCCCTGCCGTTTGGCGGGTACAAAATGTCGGGGGTCGGGCGTGAAATGGGGTATGCGGCGATTGAGCATTACACCGAGTTGAAGTCGGTGTTGATCAAGCTCTAATCGCGCTGTTAGATCGTTCCCACGCTCCGCGTGGGAACGATCAGTCATCAGTCAGGGCTTGTAGCCCTGAGCCAGCAACCAACTGCGAACCACCCTGCCCTGCTCCACCGTCAGCCCGGCCAGCGCCTGCTCCGCCGGCTCAGTGCGCAACCGCCGCACCAGCGGCGCCAATTCAACCCCCTGCACATGCCAGATGCCCAATGGCTGATCCGCAGTGATCACCACCTCGGCCTCATCGACAAACCCGTCCTTGAGCACCGGTGCTCGCTCGATCCTCAATGCTGAAAAATCAGCCTCGGCATGGGCGACTTCAGCATCCGGCCAACGCCGCCGCGCCTGCCAGAATGGCTGATCCAGCCAACGCAGTTCATCGGCGTAAAAATCCCGACCGATTCGTGCAAAGCGCAAAAACAACTGCTCGACCCGCTGCTGATGAAAGCGCTGGGCCAACGCCGCTCGTTCGGGTTTGCGCAACAACGTGTTGATCACCACCGGCGCCTGGAGCGCCGAAGACAGTGATTGAAAAATCCCGTTGCCCGACAGCGGGTCCACCGCCATGGCGGCATCGCCAACCCGAATCCAGTGATCGCCGCACACCTGCGGGCATAGAATCGCGGTGCTGCTGCGGGCATGCAATTGCAGATCGACTTCGGCCTGGTCAGCGAAAAACGCCTGAGCCAACGCCGAACCCTGGCGCCGCTGACGACAATAGTCGAGCAACTGCGCCTTGCCCGGCAGGTCGGCGCTCGCCACGTCCACCGTCCATTGCCAGTAACACTGGCCGTCAGCCCGCCGCGCCATCCAGGCCCAGCCGTCTTCAAGGCTTTCCACGGCGCTGGCGGTGGTGCCCCGAGGGCCTTGCCAGCGATTGAGCAAGCTGACCGTCTCGGGCCCGCGCAGGCCTTTGCCGAGCGCCGGGGCCTGGCGACCGCGGGCTTCCACTAAAAAGTCTGCGAGCAGCGTTTCGCGCCCATCAATGTCGATCCGATGGCCCGTCGCGTCGGTCTCAACGGTCAACACTCGGCCTTCGATCAGCTCGACGCCAGCCAGGCGTAGATCCTCGCGCAGGCCTCGGTCGAAGCATGGGCGATCGAGTAAGAACTCAATGTTCTGCGCGTGCTGCTGGCCGTTCCACGACACCTGCCGTTGGGAAGGCAACGCCGCGTCCGCCAGCGCCTGATGCACACCCGCACCGCGCAAGGCCTCCAGCACACGGACCGAAACGCCTTCCAGCGCCGCAAATCGGCGCCACTCGCTGACCAGCGTGACGGGATAGCCGAGTCGGCGCAAACCCAGGGCGACGGCGGCCCCCGCCGGTCCTGCGCCGAGAATCACAATCATGGGCCAACGCGCCGTTCAGGACCGCGATAACGAGCGTTTTCGCGCAGCCACTCGATGACCTGCTCGTTGCTCGCCTCAGGGTGTGCCACCAGGAAACCGGCAATGTGTCCACTCAACGCCGCGCAGCCAAGACTGGCGCCGGACTGCCCCGGATAAGTCCCATGCACACACGCGGCGAAATCCGCTTGAGCGCTGTTGAGCCATGACCACTCCTGCTCAGCGCATCGCGCGTCGCCGGTGACGCGCAACACCTGTGGATAATTCGCCGGGAACACACCTTCACCTTGCGCCGGGCTGGAGGCGCAGAGCAAAACGCCCTGGCTCACCGCCGCCGCGCAGGCTTCGCGCAACAGGCTGCGGTCCTGACGCAAACCGAGGCTCAAATTGATCAACCGGACGTCCTGTGCCACCAGCCAGTCGATGGCGCTGGCGATCTGCAAGGCGCTGGTGACGCCGCGCTGGTCAAACACCTGCCCCACGCAAAATACCGCTGAGGGTGCCCGACGTCCGATGGCTTCGATGACTGCGCTACCGTGACCCAATGGATCATCACGCAAGTCGCTTTCGGCCAGCCCATCCTCCAACAACGAAAATCGTCGCCCGGCCACGACCTGCACCCGTTGCGCCGCCGAATGCCCGCTGTCGATCACCCCGATGCGTAGTTCAGGCTTCATGCAGCACCGTTTTCGACGTGAGTACGCCATCGAGCAATTCAAAGCGCAGGTCGGCATCGGCCAGGGTTGAGGGACGATGGCTGATCAAGATGCGTGTGCGCCCGGCAAACAGTCGGTCGATGGCCTCGATGACCTCGCGCTCGGTGGCTTCATCCACCGCCGAAGTGGCCTCGTCCAGCACCAGAATTAACGGATCCTGCAGCAGTGCACGGGCAATGGCGATGCGCTGTTTCTGGCCGCCGGACAACTGCTGGCCACGCTCGCCCAACGGACTGTCGAGCCCCTCGGGCAACGACTCGATCAGGCTGTCGAGTTGTGCCAGGCGCGCGACGTCGGCAATGGCCTCGCGACTGGCGTCCGGCACCGCGTAAGCGAGGTTATCGGCGAGGCTGCCGCGAAACAGCACGATGTCCTGGCTGACAACGGCAATCCGCTGCCGCAACTGGAACAGGTCCAGCTCGCGAAGATCAACCTCCCCCAGCAACACCCGACCGGACTGCGGATCGTGATGACGCTGCAGCAGATCGATAAGGGTAGATTTGCCGACCCCGGAGCCGCCGCTGAGGGCGACTTTCAAGCCGTAGGGAATTCGCGCTTCGATACCCCGCAAAGTCGTCGGGCGGCCGGGATGACTGAAGTGCACGTCGTCGAATCGCAGGTCACCACAGGTCGGCATCGGTTGCGGTTGGACCGGCGTCAAAACTGTGGGCTCTTCACCGCGCAGCTCCATCACGCGTCCGAGACTGACGGTCATCCGTTGAATGGCGACGTAGAGGCCGAGCAGGCTCTGGA
Source organism: Pseudomonas sp. P1_F1_2 (assembly GCF_056405815.1). Lineage (NCBI taxonomy): Bacteria > Pseudomonadati > Pseudomonadota > Gammaproteobacteria > Pseudomonadales > Pseudomonadaceae > Pseudomonas > Pseudomonas sp. P1_F1_2. The sequence continues at coordinate 25,004 of NZ_JBFUBK010000080.1, forward strand.
CCGGTCCGACGGCCATGCCCAGGTAGGTCGAAAATGCAATCAAGGCACCCAATTGCCAAGTGCCCTGCACCACCCAGTAACCGCCGATCAAAAACGCACAGGCGCGGGACAATGAGGTCAATGTGCCCGGTACGGCCTGGGTGAAAAACTCGGTGACTTGCAGGCGCAGCAATTGGCTCATGTAGCCTTGGCCCAGCGTCTGCAGACGCCGCGATTCACGTTGTTGCTGGCCGGCGGACTGGATGAATTTCATCACCGGCAAGGTCTCGACCATGAACGAGGACATGTCCGCCGAGCGCTCGCGTAATTGCCGTACGTCGCGCTCGACTTTGCGCCGCATCCAGCGCAGCCAGAGCACGTCGAGGGGAATCAGCACCAGGGCCAGCAACGACAGCTTCCATGACAGGGTCAACAACATCGCCACCGCGCAGACCAGGCCGATCACGCTCGACACCGCAGAGAATAATGAATCCACGGCAAAACGCTGGATCTCCGCGACGTCGCCATCCAGGCGCGACATCAAGTCTCCGATACGCCGTTGACCGTAGAAGCTCGGTGAGAGTGTCTGCAAATGCCGGTAGAGATCATCGCGCAAAGCAAACAGAATCCGCCCGGACAACCGCGTGTGCAGGTAACGATTGATGCCCGACAGTGCCGTGCCGAGCAGCCCGGCAACGATCATCAACCCGGCAATCAACACCAGCATCGGGAAATTGCGGGCTAGCAGGCCATCGTCGATCAGCAGCTTGGTCAGCCACGGTTGCACCAACACCAGCAGCGAGGCGCACACCGATAAACCGAGCAGCCCGACAATGGCCAAACGATGCGGACGCACGAAACTGTAGAGCCAGCGCAATGCCGCTTGCAAGGCTTCGGGGTGCTGGCTGTCGATCAGCCGGACGATCAAGCGCTGCATCACGAACGCCACTGTTTGAGCTTGCGATACAACGTCGCGCGGCTGATGCCCAACGCGTCCGCGGCCGCCGAGACATTGCCCTGGTGAGTGTCCAGGGACTGCCGAATCAGCTCCAGTTCGTTCTCGCGGATGCTGCCAGCCTGTGGTCGTTCGCTCGCGCTCAACTCGTCGAGCATGCTGTCGGGCAAGTGATCGAGAGTGAGGACGATCTCTCCCGGTTCGCGCATGGCCAGCGCGGTGCGTAATACCATCTCCAGTTGGCGGATGTTGCCGGGCCAGTGATAACCGCCGAGCAAGCGGCTCAAATCGTCATGCAGCACGACGGCCGGCGCATCGAGCTTGGCCAGCAATCGCCCGACCAGACCACTGAAGTCCTCACGTTCGCGCAGGGCCGGAAGCATCACGCTGATGCCGTTGACCCGGTAGAACAGGTCCTCTCGGAAGTGCTTTTCATCCACCAGGCGCTTGAGGTCACGATGGGTGGCGCAAATCAGCGCGACGTCGATGTCCTGCTCTTCGCCAGCACCCAATGGCGCGACTTTGCGGTCTTGCAGCACCCGCAGCAAACGCGCTTGCAGGGCCAGCGGCATGTCGCCGATTTCATCGAGAAACAAGGTGCCGCCATGAGCCTGTTGCAAGCGACCGACCATGCCACCACGACGGGAACCGGTGAACGCGCCCTCGCGGTAACCGAACAGTTCCGACTCGATCAGACCCTCGGGAATGGCGGCGCAATTCACCGCCACAAAGGGTTTGTCGCAGCGAGCACCGGCCAGGTGCAAAGCGCGGGCGATGACTTCTTTGCCGGTGCCAGTTTCACCGAGCAGCAACACCGGCAATTCATTGGCCAGGCCTTGACGAGCCATGCGCAACGCTCGGGCATATCGCACGTTACTGCCGGCCAGGGACTCCAGGTCCGGTTGCGGTTTGGCGGTTTTGACGGTGCTGCGTGGAGGGCTGCTGACGCTGATCGAGCGTTGCGGTGCACGCAGGGTTTTGTAGAAGAATTCGCCTTTGGCGGTTTGCAGGCTGCCGACACCGCCCTGGTGCAGGCGAGCCAGCAATTGCAGGCCATCGACGCCCAAAAACTCTTCGCAACGTCGGCCCACCAACGCCGAGCGTTCGGCGTGAAGCAACTGACAGGCCTGGGCGCTGACCGCAAGGATCTGGCCCCCAAGGCTCACTGCCAGCAGGCCTTGCCATGGAGATTCGAGGTATTGGCGACGGCTGTGGAACGCCAGGACGATTTCGTCCGGGTAGCTGGCGTTGAAGACGCGGCTTTCAATCTGGCTGACCGCCATGGCTAACAACGCGGTGCTGTCATGGACGCGGCCTAGCGGGCCTTCACGGGTCAGGTCGAGCACGCCGAGGATGTCGCCCTGAGGGCAATAAATCGGCACCGAGGTACAGGAGAAATCAGTCAGGCGATCGAGATAATGCTCGCCGCAATCGATCATCGTTGGCCGGGCTTCGACCAGGGCGGTGCCTAGCGCGTTGGTGCCGCGAGCGGCTTCGCTCCAGCAGGCACCCAAGGTGATGTCTTGCAGGCCGCTGCCTTTAAGGCGATCGGCGCGCCCTTCGACGGCGAGGATGGTGGCATCGGAGTTGGCGAGGATAACCAGCCCTTCCTTGCCCTGACGTTCGGCCAGGTAATCGATGGCTGGCAATGCTGCGTCGATCAGCAGTCGGTTGCTCGCCAGCAACACGTCGAGGCTCGCGCTCGATTCCAGCGCCAGTTCGTGTTTGCCATTGAAATGCACACCGTGGCTGAGACTGCGTCGCCACGAGGCGTCGATTTCCGCGCGCAACACGCCGTCGGGAACTTCGCCCTCGAGATGGAGTTTTTCCCGGGCCAGGCGAGCTTCACGGTGCAGTGTGGGTGGTGTTGTTTTTATTAGCGTCATCAAGCGCTCCGAGTCGGTCCGCCCTGCGCTATTTTTAAAATCAGCGCCCTGCCGCAATCTTTACGTTAACGTCAGGGCGATGGCAAGTGCCTTACAGCACTTGTGGTTTCAGAACGGCCACTTAAACGTGTGGATCACCCGGGGCTTTGCTCGGCGCGGCGTATTGCGGCTTGAGGTGACCTTCCTGATCGAGCAGCCAGGCGTCCATGATCTGTCGCACCACGGGACCTGCGACGCGACCACCCGCCTCGCCGTTTTCAATCATCACCGAGATGACAATCTTCGGGTGCTCAGCCGGGGCAAATCCGACGAACAAGGCGTTATCGCGGTTACGCTCCAGGGTTTTCGCCCGGTTGTAGCGCTCGCCCTGCTTGATCGCAACGACTTGCGCAGTACCGCTCTTGCCAGCAATGCGGTATTGCGCCCCGAGCGCTGCCGCCCGGGCAATCCCGCGAGCGTCATGCATCACCATCTGCATGCCGTGGTTGACCTGTTCCCAGTCACGTGGATCCTWAAGCAGGATGTTGGGCATCGGATGCTCATCTACTGGCGCAACACCGTCCACTGACTTGGCCAGATGCGGACGATTCCAGACACCCTTATTGGCAATCAGCGCGGTGGCCTGGGCCAATTGCAGCGGTGTGACCTGCATGTAGCCCTGACCAATACCGAGGATCACCGTCTCGCCAGGAAACCAGGCCTGTCGGCGCGTAGCTCGTTTCCAGGCCTGGGACGGCATCAAGCCGGCAGACTCTTCGAACATGTCCATCGAGACCTTCTCTCCGAGGCCGAACATCGCCATGTAGTCGTGGAGCCGATCGATGCCCAGCTTGTGCGCCAGGTCGTAGAAGTAGGTGTCGTTGGAGCGCATGATCGCGGCGTCCATGTCGACCCAACCGTCGCCGCTGTGGTTCCAGTTACGGTATTTGTGATCGAAATCCGGGAGCTGGTAGTAACCCGGATCGAAGACACGGGTCTGGGGCGTGACGACTCCCGCATCGAGGCCGGCAATGGCCACTTCCGGCTTGATGGTCGAACCCGGCGCGTAGAGACCGCGCAGCACGCGGTTAAACAGTGGGCGGTCGATGGAGTCGTGCAGCGCCGCGTATTCTTTGAAACTGATCCCGGTAACGAACAGGTTCGGGTCGAAGCTTGGCTTGCTGACCATTGCCAGCACTTCACCGGTGGAGGGGTCGAGCGCAACGACTGAACCTCGACGATCACCCAGGGCTTCTTCGGCGGCTTCCTGGAGTTTGACGTCCAGGCTCAGGACAATGTTTTTACCGGGGATTGGGTCGGTGTGCTTGAGTACGCGCAGCACGCGGCCCTGGGCGTTGGTTTCGACTTCTTCGTAACCGACGTGGCCATGCAACTCGGACTCGTAGAATTTTTCGATGCCGGTTTTACCGATCGATTGAGTGCCACGGTACTCCACGTTATCCAGGGCGTTGGATTCTTTCTCGTTGATGCGACCGACGTAGCCGATCGAATGCGCGAAGTGCGCGCCCATCGGGTAATGGCGAACGAATTGAGGCTCGACATCGATTCCCGGCAGGCGGAACTCATTGACCGCCAGTATCGCGATCTGCTCTTCGCTCAGTTCATAGAACAGGGTGACTGGCACGAACGGATGACGGGCCTGCTTCATCGCCTTGTCGAAGAGTGTTCGATCTTCTGTCGGCAGATGCAGGAGGTCTACCACCTCATCCAGTTCTTCTTTCACGTCGGAAGCGCGTTCACGGGTGATCGTCAGGTTGAAGCTTGGCCGGTTGTCGGCCAGCACCACGCCGTTGCGGTCGTAGATCAGTCCACGGGTGGGAGTAATTGGCAGGACGTGGACGCGGTTGTTTTCGGAGATGGTTGAGTGATAGTCGAATTCGACCACCTGCAGGACATACATGCGCACCACCAGCGCGCAGGTAATGGCGGCGACGAACAAGCCGCAAGCCATCAGCCTTTTGTTAACCAGGCGCGTTTCTTTTTCGTGGTCTTTGATCGGAATCGGTTCGGGCATTTCTGCGGCAACTCTTTGACTAAAAAAGGGTGCCGATCCGTAGGCGTGAAATCAGTCCGTTAAAAAACGAGCTGCACCATACCAAAAACTGCCCGGTCACTTGAGTGCGATTTCCTCGAACGGTTGTTCTTGAGCGTCAAAAGGACAATACCGATTTTCCTGCGGGCAAAACAAAACCCCAACTGCTTTCGCAATTGGGGTTTCGGAATTTAATCTTGACGATGACCTACTCTCACATGGGGAAACCCCACACTACCATCGGCGATGCATCGTTTCACTGCTGAGTTCGGGATGGGATCAGGTGGTTCCAATGCTCTATGGTCGTCAAGAAATTCGGGTACCGAATCGTGGCCAGCTGGCCGCGCTTCAGCAAATTGGGTATGCGATAGTTGGGTGT
>NZ_JBFUBK010000081.1:0-29348 GCF_056405815.1 Pseudomonas sp. P1_F1_2
GACGACCTGTGCTTTTGGGCAGCGCTTTATCAAAGCCCAGTTGCACCAGATCCAGCTTGGCGACGTACAGGTCAATAACCCGAACGAGATGATCCTCGGGGATCAGTTCTTCCAGCGAGACCGGGAACAGACTGGTCTGGCTACGGGACTCACCTTGGATGTAAGCCATAACGAAAAATGCTCCGTATCTTTCGATACGGAGCATTTTCTTTGAGCTTTGCGCAGATTGCTAGGTTTTCACACAGTCTGCGAAGGCCCCTTTTTCTATCGCATGACAATCGGGTTATTGGCCCGGAATGTCCTTACGCAGTTTCACCGGATCTTGCTGCTTCTTCTTTTTCGCAATCGCGGTGCGCATCTTGATGTTGATCGCTTCAACCGCCAGCGAGAACGCCATGGCGAAGTAGACGTAGCCTTTTGGTACGTGTACGTCCAGGGACTCGGCAATCAGCACGGTACCGACGATCAACAGGAACGACAGCGCCAGCATTTTCAGCGACGGGTGTTTGTCGATGAACTCGCTGATGGTGCCGGAAGCCCACATCATCACCAGTACGGCAACGACGATCGCCGCGACCATGACCGGAACATGGGAGACCATGCCGACAGCGGTGATCACCGAATCCAGCGAGAACACGATGTCGATGATCGCGATCTGCACGATGGTGTAGAGGAAGTTGCCGCCCTTGCCGCTCGGTTCCTCGTTGGTTTCGTCTTCGCCTTCCAGCGCGTGGTACATCTCTTGCGAGCTCTTCCACAGGAGGAACAGACCACCGAAGAACAGAATCAGGTCGCGGCCGGAAATGCCCTGGCCAAACACCACGAACAGGTCCGCCGTTAGGCGCATGACCCAAGTGATCGACAGCAGCAACAGGATCCGCGTGATCATGGCCAGCGCCAGACCGAAAATCCGGGTGCGCGCCTGCATGTGCTTGGGCATGCGGCTGACCAGGATCGAAATCATGATGATGTTATCGATGCCCAGGACGATTTCCAGGGCGGTCAGGGTGAAGAAGGCAACCCAGATTTCAGGGTTGGTCAGCCATTCCATGTGTATTCCTTTGAGCGATTGTTAAACCGCAACGGGCCCAGGCTTCAAACCGCGAAGCCGGGACCCGTTGTGGTGAGTCTTGGGCTTATAGAGTGCTGAAGAGCGGAAAGATCCCCATCAGCAACGCTGCAACCAGTATGCACATGCACACCAACACTGCCCATTTCAGGGTAAAGCGCTGATGGTCACCGAATTCGATACCGGCCAGTGCCACCAACAAGTAGGTCGATGGTACCAGCGGGCTCAGCAAGTGGACGGGCTGACCGACGATCGAGGCACGTGCCATTTCAACTGCGGTTATACCGTAATGACTGGCGGCTTCGGCAAGTACTGGTAACACGCCGTAATAAAATGCGTCGTTCGACATGAAAAACGTGAACGGCATGCTCACCAGCGCAGTAATGACTGCCAGGTACGGACCGAGGAATTCAGGGATGACCGCCAACAGGCTCTTGGACATCGCATCGACCATACCGGTGCCGGTCAGGATACCGGTAAAGATACCGGCCGCGAAGATCAGGCCGACCACCGATAGAACGCTACCAGCGTGGGCCGCAATGCGATCCTTCTGCTGTTGCAGACATGGGTAGTTAACGATCATCGCGATACTGAACGCCACCATGAACAGCACCGGCAGCGGCAACAGGCCGGCGATCAGGGTGCACATCAGCGCCAGGGTCAGGAGGCCGTTGAACCAGATCAGCTTCGGACGACGCGCATCCGGGAACTGCGAAACGCTGATTTCACTGTGGTCGATTTCATCGCCGATCAGGTGCAACTCACCCAGGCGAGCACGCTCACGCTTACCGTAGAAGTAGGCAATCGCCAGGATCGCCACCACACCGGCCAGCATGGCTGGAATCATCGGTACGAAAATATCGGACGGGTCCACATGCAGTGCACTGGCCGCACGGGCAGTCGGGCCACCCCACGGGGTCATGTTCATCACGCCACCAGCGAGGATGATCAGACCGGCCATGATCCGCGGGCTCATGCCGATGCGGCTGTAGAGCGGCAGCATCGCGGCCACGCAGATCATATAAGTGGTCGCGCCGTCACCATCGAGGGAAACAACGAGCGCCAGAACGGCGGTGCCGACCGAAACTTTCAACGGGTCGCCCTTGACCAGTTTGAGGATCTTGCGCACGGCCGGGTCGAACAGGCCGGAGTCGATCATCAGGGCGAAGTACAGAATGGCGAACATCAGCATCACACCGGTCGGCGCGAGCTTGGTGATGCCTTCGAGCATCATCGGACCGATCTTCGGTGCRAAACCGCCGAACAGGGCGAASAGGATSGGSAYGATGATCAGGGCGATCAGCGCSGACAGGCGCTTGGTCATGATCAGGAACATGAACGTGATGACCATGGCAAAGCCAAGGAAAGTCAGCATGGGAATACTCCAGGCGTAGCGCGGCGAGGGGAAATGGGCGAACCGGGTGGGGTCAGCGCAGAACGGGGAGCACGAGGCGTACGGACGGAGTGACAGCGAAGCGGCGGGTAGCAGAGAACATCAGGATCACCATTGTTGTTGTTAAATGGGCCGTGCGAGCGATAAAACACTCATTGGCCAACCGGTCTGTTGCCGGCAGTGGGGCGATCCTAATCGGGGAAGCTTTCAGCCAGCTTTCGCCGATGAAAGCTTTGCGCGGATGTGCGACCGGTCGTCGGACGGGTTCAAAGCCCCTGAATACGGGGCAGGAGGCGAAATATGGGTGAAATTCATACAGGCGGATGCCACTGCGGACACATACGCTACCAATTCAGCGGGCCGCTGCACGACATCGCCCACTGTCATTGTTCGATTTGCCGAAGGGTCAGCGGCGGGATCGTGACCACCTGGATCACTGTGCCGACATCGGCGTTTGAATGGGTGAAAGGCACACCGACGCAGTACGATTCTTCAACAACCGGCGTACGTTACTTCTGCCCGAATTGTGGGGCGCAACTCGCGTTTATGACCCGTCTCAGCCCGCAGAACATCGACTTGACCATCGCCACCCTCGACCACCCGGAGCAGGCCCCGGCCGAGCGGCATATCTGGATGGACAGCCGCTTGCCCTGGTTGCACCTGGACGAGCACTTGCCGGGCGAAGCCGAAGAAAGCCTCTGATCAAAAAATAGACAGATCCAGCGGCCGGATTGCACCCATCCAGATCGCGTGCTCGGTGTGGTCGAGCAAGTCGTCGCCGGTGTCCGGGTGCAGGAACACCACCAACCCCTTGCGGTTGAGGGCCAGCCACGGCAATACATCGCCGATGAGTTCGGGGCCGAACGCCAATTGGCAGCTCCAGTCCGGGTGCGGGCCGACCAGCCGTTCATGCACGCGGCCCATCTTCAGCGGGAACAACTGCGCCGCCTGCTCGCACAAGGCCCGTGCCTGGTCGACCGTCCCGGCATCGAAATAAACGTGGGCGTGATAACCCTTGATCGGTTGCATCTGAATCCCTCAAATCCTGTTCGAACCCTCGACGATCCCCGCAGGTCACACGTCATATACTCAATGGAGGAGGAGTCTCAGCCATGAAAAACGCGGAAACCCCGGTGGTCAAAGTAGTGCTTTATGGTGCCATGAGTAGCTTGGGCAGTGCGCTGATTGCGCAAATGCTGCGCCGCCAACATGAAGTGATCGCCATTCTGGATGACCTGACGGCGCTGGCGCCGCGCCCGGGCCTTCGAACTAAAACCGGCGACCTGTTCGAGGCACAACGCGTTAAACAAAGTGTGGCGGGCTGCTCGGCCGTCATCTGCCTGTTAGACGCACCCGGGTTGCCTTTCAACAGCGAATACGTGGAAAAAACCATCGTGGTGGGCCCGGTCGAACAAGTGCTGGCGGTGGATGCACTGATCGACGGCATGCAAGCCGCCGGGGTGCACCGGCTGTTTCTGGTGGGCGATTTTGAAGTGCTGGATGATTCAGAAACAGAGGATCAGCTGCAACTCCACGCCGCCGAAGAAATCCGCGAGTCGCTACAAGCCAGTGCCTTGAAGTGGACCCTGGTGAATGCGCCACGCGGGGTGCCCGGGTTGAGCATCGAACATTTCAGCCATGTCTCCAGCCATCTGGAGCCGGGGCTGGCCGAACCGCTGGAGCGTCTGAACCGGGTCGCGGTGGGCATCGCCGATGAGCTAAAGCTGAACCTGCACATCCGTGAACACGTGAACTTCATCGCCACCGATCCTAAATAGCGATGGAAGGCAGCGCCAGGCCATTGAGCGATTGCGCGCTGCTGGCCTGCTCGGCCATCAACCAGTCCACAAACTGGTGAATCAACGCCCCGCGCCGTTTGCGCTGGGGCACGACCACGTAATAGCCGAGGCTGGACATCGCCGATTCCGCGACGGGACGACACAACAAACCCTGCGCCAGCAAGTTATCCACAAGGTGCCGCCAGCCGATCGCCACGCCCTGGCCGCCAATCGCCGCTTGAATCAGCAGCGTGTAATTGTCGAAGCGCAGTTGCCCCGGCGCCGGCGCCGAAGTTATCCCCAATTGACGAAATACACCGCTCCAGTCGAACCAGTTGCTGCTGTGTTCTCCCCGCAAGTGCAGCAAGGGAAATTCCAGCAGCGACTTGACCGGCAAGGGCAGGGGCCGATCCTTGAGCAACAGCGGGCTGCACACCGGAAAGACTTCTTCGCTGAACAGCCAATGGCTTTCACCCTGTTTGAAACGCCCATCGCCAAACAACACCGCCACATCGATATCCGTGCGCAGCATGTTGTGACTGCGCTCGCTGGTGACCAGGCTCACATCGACGTGCGGATTGGCGGCATGGAAGCGGTGCAGACGTGGCATCAGCCAGTACGCGGCGAAGGCAAAGTCGGTCGCCACTTGCAACACTTCATGTTGCTGTTGTGCGCTGATTGCGCTCAATCCTGCGTCGATATTCTGCAAACCGAGCTGAACCTGATCAAAAAGTATGGCCCCGGCCTCGGTCAGTTCGATACCTCGGTAGATGCGGTCGAACAGCCGCGTGGCGAGTTGCTCCTCCAACCGTTTGATCTGCTGGCTGACCGCCGGCTGCGTCGTGCCAAGCTCCACCGCCGCAGCGGTAAAGCTGCGATGGCGGGCCGCCGCTTCAAAGGCCCGCAGCAGGTCCAACGACAAGTCACCAAGGGCGTCATACATAAGCTGTGCTAATCCTAGTCATTGCCTGGCGTGGGCTTTACCACAATGTGCGTGGGTTACATGCTCGATCGCAGCACTCTCGCATAAATATTCACTATGGAATGCCGCGATCACATGAAGCGCAAGAACATTCTTTTCATCATGGCCGATCAAATGGCCGCGCCAATGTTGCCGTTCTACGGTCCTTCGCCCATCAAACTGCCGAACCTGAGCCGCCTCGCCGCCGAAGGCGTGGTGTTCGATGCCGCCTATTGCAACAGCCCCCTGTGCGCACCATCGCGTTTTACCCTGGTCAGCGGCCAGTTGCCGAGCAAGATCGGCGCCTACGACAACGCGGCCGATTTCCCCGCCGATGTGCCGACCTATGCCCACTACCTGCGTCGACTCGGTTATCGCACGGCGCTGTCCGGCAAAATGCACTTTTGCGGCCCGGACCAACTCCACGGCTACGAAGAGCGCCTGACCAGCGATATTTACCCGGCTGATTACGGCTGGGCAGTGAATTGGGATGAACCGGACGTGCGTCCGAGCTGGTATCACAACATGTCGTCGGTGCTGCAAGCCGGGCCGTGCGTGCGCACCAATCAGCTGGATTTCGATGAGGAAGTGGTGTTCAAGGCCCAGCAATACTTGTTCGACCACATCCGCGAAGACGGCGACCAACCGTTCTGCCTGACCGTTTCGATGACCCACCCACACGATCCGTACACGATTCCCAAGGCTTTTTGGGATATGTACGACGACGCCGACATCCCGCTGCCCGAAACACCGGCGCAGACAGAACTCGATCCGCACGCCCAGCGCTTGCTCAAGGTTTACGACCTGTGGGACAAGCCATTGCCTGTGGATAAAATTCGCGATGCGCGCCGCGCCTACTTTGGTGCTTGCAGCTATATCGACAGCAACGTCGGCAAACTCCTGCAAACGCTTGAAGAAACAGGGCTGATCGATGACACGATTATTGTCTTCTCCGGTGACCATGGCGACATGCTCGGCGAACGCGGGCTCTGGTACAAAATGCACTGGTACGAAATGGCTGCGCGAGTACCGCTGCTGATCAATGCGCCAGGGCAGTTCGGGCCAGGGCGAGTCAGCGCGGCTGTTTCCACCGCCGATCTGCTGCCCACCTTCGTAGAACTGGCTGGCGGCTCACTGGAACCTGGCTTGCCGCTGGACGGTCGTTCGCTGGTTTCGCACCTGCAAGGGCAGGGCGGTCACGACGAAGTGTTCGGCGAATACATGGCCGAAGGCACCATCAGTCCATTGATGATGATCCGTCGCGGCGCCTACAAATTCATCTACAGCGAAGACGACCCTTGCCTGCTCTTCGACGTACACAACGATCCGCGAGAACAGGAAGAACTCAGCCAGTCACCACAACATCGTTCGCTTTTCGAAGAATTTCTTGCCGAAGCCCGGGCCAAATGGAACATCCCGGCGATTCACCAACAGGTGCTCGCCAGCCAGCGACGCCGGCGTTTCGTTGCCGATGCGCTGACCCTCGGCAAGCTGAAGAGCTGGGATCACCAGCCGCTGGTCGACGCCAGTCAGCAGTACATGCGCAACCACATCGACCTCGATGATCTGGAGCGCAAAGCACGTTATCCACAACCCTGCCAAAACCAATAATCTCAAGGGGAAGTCCATGCAAAAGTTATCCACAGCACTGACGGTCGGGCTGCTGGCTCTGGGCAGTGCATCGGCGTTCGCCGATCAGAGTTGCGAGACGGTAAAAATGGCCGACCCAGGCTGGAGCGACATCGCCGCGACCAACGCCATCACCGGGTTTTTGCTGGATGGCATGGGCTACAAGGCAAAAGTCGACACCCTCGCGGTGCCCATCACCTTCGGCGGCCTGAAGGATGGCCAGGTCGATGTGTTCCTGGGTAACTGGATGCCGGCCCAGCAGGGTTTTTACGACAAGTTCGTGGCCACCGGCGATGTCACGCAATTGGCGAAAAACCTCGACGGCACCGAATTTACCCTCGCGGTTCCGGATTATGTGTGGGACGCGGGTGTGCATAACTTTGCCGACCTGAACAAATACGCCGACAAGTTCGACCATAAAATCTACGGCATTGGCTCCGGCGCCCCGGCGAACATCTCGCTACAGGAAATCATCAAGAAGAATGATTTCGACATGGGCCAATGGAAACTGGTGGAGTCCAGCGAGCAGGCGATGCTGGCCGAAGTGTCTCGCGCCGYGAAAAAGCAGAAATTCGTGACCTTCCTCGGCTGGACCCCGCACCCGATGAACGTGCAGTTGAAAATGCACTACCTCAAGGGTGGCGAAAAGTATTTCGGTGACACCGGCAGCGTCCATACCCTGACCCGCAAGGGCTACGCCGAAGCCTGTCCGAATGTGGGTAAGTTGCTGACCAACCTGAGCTTCACCCAGGACATGGAGAACAGCATCATGGCCGAGGTGGTGAACAAGAAGGTCAGCAATGCGGAGGCGGTCAAGGCGTGGATCAAGGCCAATCCAGCGGTGCTGGATAAATGGCTCGATGGCGTGAAAACCGCCGATGGCAAGGATGCGTTGCCGGCGGTGAAAGCCAAACTCTGAACCCCCGCCACCGATCGTTCCCACGCTCTGCGTGGGAATGCATCCCGTGACGCTCCGCGTCACATCTCCAAGCGGACGCAGAGCGTCCATGGCGGCGTTCCCACGCGGAGCGTGGGAACGATCGGCGGCTAGTCCTGCTACCCTTGCGCAAAAACCCACCCGAGAGGACCCATGGCCTTCCCCAGCCGCCATTCACTCTTTCCCTTTCTCAGTTGGTTGCCCCGGCAAACCCGCGCCAGCGTTGGTCGTGACCTGATCGTCGGCCTCAGCGGCGCGATTCTCGCGTTGCCGCAGTCCATTGCCTACGCACTGATCGCCGGTCTCCCACCTGAATACGGGTTGTACGCGGCCATCATCCCCGTGTTGATCGCCTGCCTGTGGGGTTCCTCGTGGCATTTGATCTGCGGTCCTACAGCGGCGATCTCCATTGTCCTGTTCGCCAGCGTCAGTCCTCTGGCCGTCCCCGCGTCACAGGACTACATCACGCTGATTTTGCTGCTGACACTCCTGGCCGGCGTTTTCCAGTGGCTGTTGGGCCTGTTACGTTTCGGCGCCTTGGTGAATTTTGTCTCGCATTCCGTGGTGCTGGGTTTCACCCTCGGTGCGGCGGTGGTAATTGCCATCGGCCAGTTGCCGAACCTGTTGGGCCTGGACTTGCCCAGCCAGGCCACGGCGCTCGACAGTTTCCTGATGCTGTTCAAGCACCTCGGCGCCCTGGATAAACCGTCGTTGGCGCTGGGGCTGGCGACGGTTGTTGTCGGCGCGGTGCTGAAATCATTGCTGCCTCGCTGGCCGACGCTGTTGATCACGCTGGTCCTCGCCGGGCTGCTGGTGTGGCTATGGCCCTCCATGTTCGGCCATGTGAAATTGGTCAGCGCATTTGTCGGGCGCTTGCCACCCTTGAGCCCCCTGCCGCTGGATCTGGACCTTATCCTGCGTTTGCTGCCGAGCGCAGTGGCGGTGGGCATGCTGGGGCTGGTGACCAGCCTGTCGATTGCCCGCTCGTTGTCGGCCCGCTCCCAGCAGTTGCTCGACGCCAATCAAGAAGTTCGCGCCCAGGGCTTGTCCAACATTGTCGGTGCGTTTTTTTCCGGTTCGCTGTCCGCCGGCTCCTTCACCCGCTCGGGCCTGAGCTATGAAGCCGGCGCCTGCTCACCCATGGCCGGGGTGTTCTCGGCGGTGTGGGTCGCGCTGTTCGCCATCTTCGGCGCCGGGTTGATCGCCCACATCCCGATCCCGGCCATGGCCGGCAGCATTTTGCTGATCGCCTGGGGATTGGTGGACCATCGCGGGATTCGTGCCCTGTTGCGCGTCAGCCGTGCCGAATTCGCGGTCATGGCCCTGACCTGTGTCGCCACTTTGCTGCTGGAGTTGCAGACGGCGATTTATGCCGGGGTGCTCGCCTCGTTGTTCTTCTACCTCAAACGCACCTCGCAACCGCGCGTGCAGCATTCGCGCGATGGGGATGAAGACATTCTGCGGGTGGGCGGTTCGATTTTTTTCGGCGCCAGCCATTACCTGCAAGTGCGCCTGCAACGTCTGCACGGTGCGCGCGTCGTGATCGAGGCGCAGCAGATCAACTTCATCGATTACTCAGGGGTGGAAATGCTGCATCAGGAAGCGCGGCGGCTGCTCAAGCAGGATCGCAGCCTGACCCTGCGACGCGCGCGGCCGCAGGTGGTGGACGAATTGAGGAAGCTGGAAGGGGCCGACAAGTGCCCGATCCGGTTTGAAGACTGAAACACGCCTTTGTAGGAGCAAGGCTTGCCCGCGATAAACGATAACGCGGTATGCCTGAGACACCGCGGCGCCTGAATCGCGGGCAAGCCTTGCTCCTACAAAGTTATATGGCGAGCTGGCGGCGCAGTTCGGCCAGCACTGGCGCCGTATCCGGGCGCACACCGCGCCACAGGAAGAAGGCTTCTGCCGCCTGTTCAGCGAGCATGCCCAAACCATCCATCGACACCGCCGCGCCATGCTCCGTGGCCCAACGGCAGAACGAAGTCGGCTCCTTGCCATACATCATGTCGTAGCAAACGGTTTTGCCCGGCTCGATCAAGCTGCCGGCAATCGGCGGCACGTCACCCGACAGGCTCGCCGACGTCGCATTGATGATCAGGTCCACCGACTCTTTCAACCAGTCGAAACTACTGGCCGAGACCGGGCCCAGGTCTGCGAACAACTCCGCCAGTAACTCGGCTTTTTCCACGGTGCGGTTGGCGATCACCAAGGAGGCCGGTTGTTCGGCCAGCAACGGTTCCAGAGCGCCGCGCACTGCGCCACCCGCCCCCAGCAACAGGATGCGTTTGCCCTTGAGGCTGAAACTGGCGTTGACCGTCAGGTCCCGCACCAGCCCGGCGCCGTCGGTGTTATCGCCCAGCAGGCTGCCATCGGCGAGTTTGCTCAGGGTGTTTACCGCACCGGCCCGCTGTGCCCGCGCCGTCAGGCTATTCGCCAGCCGATAAGCCTCTTCTTTGAACGGTACGGTCACGTTGGCGCCGCGACCTTCGAGGAAAAATGTCCGGGCGCAGGTGGAGAAGTCGTCAAGTGGCGCCAGCAGCGTGTTGTAGTCCAGCTTTTGCGCGGTCTGCTCGGCGAACAGGCGATGGATCAGAGGCGACTTGCTATGGCCAATCGGGTTACCGAATACAACGTAACGGTCCATAAGAACTCCTCGTTCAGGCCTCGGCCAACCAATCGCGGTCTTGCAGGAAGTACTCGGTCAGGCGGGCTTCTTCGCTGCCTGGTTCGGCTTTCCAGTCATAGCCCCAGCGCACTTGCGGCGGCAGGGACATGAGGATCGACTCGGTACGCCCGCCCGATTGCAGGCCGAACAAGGTGCCACGGTCGTAGACCAGGTTGAACTCAACGTAACGGCCACGACGGAACTCCTGGAATTCACGTTGCCTGGCGGTGAACGCATCGTGTTTGCGGCGCTGCACGATCGGCAGATAAGCGTCGATGTACGCATCACCGATGGCGCGCATGAACGCGAAGCTGGTATCGAAGTCCCACTCGTTCAAGTCATCGAAGAACAGGCCGCCGATGCCGCGCGGCTCGTGACGATGCTTGATGTGGAAATAGCTGTCGCACCAGGCTTTGTAGCGCGAATAGACGTCCGGGCCGAACGGTGCGCAGGCCTGCTCGGCGACGCGGTGCCAATGCACGCAATCGTCTTCATTGCCGTAATAAGGGGTCAGGTCGAAGCCGCCGCCGAACCACCAGACCGGTTCTTCACCTTCTTTTTCAGCGATGAAAAAGCGCACGTTGGCGTGGGAAGTGGGTACGTGCGGGTTGTGCGGATGAATCACCAGCGACACGCCGAGGGCTTCAAAGCCACGCCCGGCCAGTTCTGGCCGATGAGCGCTGGCAGAAGGCGGGAGACCGCTGCCGAAAACGTGGGAAAAGTTGACACCACCCTTTTCAATCACTGCACCGTTTTCGATCACTCGCGTGCGACCGCCGCCACCGGCAGGCCGGGTCCAGGCGTCTTCGACGAAGCGTGTGCCGCCGTCTTCAGCTTCGAGGGCCGCGCAAATGCGGTCTTGCAGGTCGAGCAGGTAGGCTTTTACGGCCTCGGTGCGGGTCGTCATGTCATCACCTTGAATCGGGCAAAACTACGCGGCGCTCCATCAGAGCGGGGACCGGCGCAAATGGGCGCGTAGCATAACATCGCAGACAGGCCTGCCGCAGTTGACGAAGATCAGGGTTAGGAGTTCGATAGGGCGCTTCGCGCTACAACCCCAGTAGCTAAGACCTAAGGAGAGTTCTGATGGCCAAGCGTATCCAGTTCCGCGCCCATGGCGGCCCCGAAGTGCTCGAGTATGTCGATTACCAACCCGCCGAGCCCGGCCCGCATCAGGTCCGCGTCACCAACAAGGCCATCGGCCTGAATTTCATCGATACCTATTACCGCAGCGGCCTCTATGCGCCCCCCGCGCTGCCGTCAGGTGTGGGCTCGGAAGGCGCGGGCGTGGTCGAGGCGGTGGGCAGCGAAGTCACACGTTTCAAGGTTGGTGATCGCGTGGCTTACGGCAGCGGTCCGTTGGGCGCCTACAGCGACGTTCATGTGTTGCCCGAGGCCAATCTGGTGCTTCTGCCGGACGCCATCAGCTTCGAAACGGCGGCCGGGGTCATGCTCAAGGGCCTGACCGTGCAGTACCTGCTGCGTCAGACCTATGAACTCAAGGGTGGCGAAACCATTTTGTTCCACGCTGCCGCCGGTGGCGTAGGCTCCCTGGCTTGCCAATGGGCGAAGGCGTTGGGCGTGAAGTTGATCGGTACGGTCAGCTCGCCTGAGAAAGCCGCGCTCGCCAAGGCCAATGGCGCTTGGGCGACCATCGATTACAGCCATGAAAACGTCGCACAACGCGTGCTGGAACTGACTGACGGGAAGAAAGTACCGGTGGCGTATGACGGTGTCGGCAAAGACACCTGGCTGACATCGCTCGATAGCGTTTCGCCGAGGGGGTTGGTGGTGAGCTTCGGCAATGCGTCCGGCGCGGTGGACGGGGTGAACCTGGGGATTTTGGCGGCGAAGGGTTCGCTGTACGTGACCCGGCCAACGCTGGCGACTTATGCCAACAATGCCGAGAACTTGCAGCGCATGGCCGATGAACTGTTCGAGATGATCATCAGCGGGAAGCTGAAGGTGGACATCAGCCAGACGTTTGCCTTGGAAGACGCGGCGAAGGCGCAGACCGAATTGTCGGCGCGGCGTACGACGGGTTCGATAGTGCTGCGGCCATAAGACATTCGATGTCAGTCAGGACCTCATCGCGGGCAAGCCCGCTCCCACAGGTCCGAGTCGTACACAACTTATGTGAACGACCGAAACCTTGTGGGATCGGGCTTGCCCGCGATGAGCGATGACGCGATCTTAGTCCGGGCGCACAACGTGCCCGGTCGCGAGGTCTCGAATCACGCTCGGGTTCTTGCGCCCCCCCAGATTCCCGCCCAACACCAAATCCAGCTCTCCGCGGAAATACTGCTCCACGCGAAGCCGCGTGCGCGCCGCCGGCCGTCCCTGCGGGTTGGCCGAAGTCGACACCAACGGCCCGACAATGGCGCATAAATCCCGCACCAGCGGATGATCGCTGACCCGCAACGCAACGGTTTCATGCACTCCGGTGATCCACTGCGGCAACAGATTCTGATGCGGCACCAGCCAGGTGTTAGGCCCCGGCCAGGTACTGGCCATGCGGTCCATCCACAGTTCCGGGAAGTCTTCGAAGAGGAAGTCGAACTGACGAATGTTGTCGGCTACCAGAATCAGGCCCTTCTCCATAGACCGACCCTTGAGCATCAGCAGACGATACACCGCTTCTTCGTCCCACGGATCGCAACCCAGCCCCCAGACCGCTTCGGTCGGATAGGCAATGACCGCCCCTGCGCGAACGGCTTGCGCGGCTTGTTGCACACGCCAACTGTTGACCATGAAAAACTCTCCAGAATAAGGCTCTGCGCAGTTTACCGATCTTCCTTATAAAACCTAGCTCACCCGCGCAAACCAACGCCCGCTTTCGCAGATTGCGCGACCGTCCATCTCCAGCTCCGTCAGCGCGGCCAGCACTTTGGACAACGCCCAGCCACTGGAGACGGACAACGCCTCACTGGTGTGCGGCGCGGCGTGCAACAGTATGAGCAACGGATGGGTCACCGAGGGTTTCTCGCTGGATAACGGCAACCGCTGCCAGCCACGCAAGGCTTCGAGGATATGTTCGACAGTTTCCACCAGTATCGCACCGTCACGGATCAGCCGATGGCAGCCCTTGGCGCCTGGGTGATGAATCGACCCGGGAATCGCATAAACCTCCCGACCTTGCTCCCCTGCCAGTCTCGCCGTAATCAACGAACCACTGGCAACGCTGGCCTCGACCACCAGCACGCCGAGCGACAAACCGCTGATAATTCGATTGCGCCGGGGGAAGTTGCTGGCGGTAGGGCCGGCGTCCAGCGGGAACTCCGAAAGCACTGCGCTCCCCGACGCAATCATGGCGTCAGCCAGACGTCTGTTGCGCTGTGGATAAAACTTTTCAAGTCCCGTGCCAAGCACCCCGACCGTTCGCCCGCCCACATCCAGAGCGGCTTGATGCGCGGCGGCATCAATACCCAGTGCCAGACCGCTGGTGATGACAAAACCGGCCCCCGCCAGGCTGCGGGAAAACGCGGCGGCGGTGTCCATGCCCGGACGCGAGGCGCGACGACTGCCGACCATCGCCAGCTGCGGTTTCTCCAGAATCCCGGGATCACCTGCAACGAACAACAATGGCGGCGCATCACTGATTTCTGCGAGCAGCGCCGGGTAGTCAGGTTGGTCCCACATCAATAAATGCTGGCCTGGACGCTCTAGCCAGGCCAATGCGTGGCTGGCGCCATCACGTACTTCATTGGTACGGCGAGCTTCGGCGCACGCCAATGGCAAGCCCAGCGAACGCCAGGCACTGGCCGGCGCGCTGATGGCTTTTGAGGCCGAGCCGAAGGCTTCGAGCAGTTTTTTGAAACGCGCCGGGCCGAGTTCAGGCAAACGGTGCAAACGTAAACGAGCTTCCAGCTCCGCAGGGGACACCGGTGTAACAGCAGGCAGCGACATGGATCATCCTTGATCGTTATGAGCCCCGTCGAAACGGGAATAAGCTGTGGATAACTCTGTTGGTAACTTGTGGAGCAGGTTAAGGATTTCGCACCTTGTCCATGACGGCCAGTGAGCGCGAAGCGTTGAGCACAAGCCCGTAGCTGAGCTTGTCGTAAGTGCGGAAAACCATCAGCAGACCGGCGCGCTCATCGGGAATTTTCAGTGGCTGACCGGTGATCCGGTCGCGTACGGTTTCGCCGGTTTTCATCACCACCAGCACGTTGCCTTCGGCCAGGCCATCACGTTGCCCCTTGTTCAGCGTGACCACGTCCAGCGCGCCAATCTGCGTCACCCCTCGCGGCACATCGATGATCACCCCGTTGACCTGGGTTTTCGGTGCACTGGGCATAAAGGTCGAGTTGATCGAGCGTTCTTCGCCACTGAACAAGCGGTCACCGAGACGCACCTCTTGAGTCGTGCGTTGTAGCGCCAATGTCGCGACGTCGCCTTCGGTGGCGACAATTTCGCCGCCGCCGATGTCGTCGGCGTTGATCCCCAGGAACTCCTTGCTCTCGGGATCGGTGTAGACCTTGCCTTGGCGGAAAATGCCGTAGACCGGCTGGTTCGGGTCAAAGTGGCCACGGGCGAAGATGCGGTCGCCCATGCCGCTGAGCACGCGCTCCGCATCGCCGGCGACGATGTAAGGCGCCTTGTCGAAATCCTCGACCTTGTCGACGATGCGGTTGCTCAACAGAAAGCTGTTGATCGATCGCAGCGCAATGCTCGGGATGGCCTCGGCCACTGGCGAGCTGCGCACCTGTGGCGAGAGTTTGATGGTGCCGCGCGATGCCCCGCGATTGAGGGTCAGACGGGGCTGGCCGTTGACGTAGACCAGCGACAGTGAGTCGCCGGGGAATATCAGATTGGGGTTTTCGATTTGCGGATTAACCTGCCACAGCTCGGGCCATTGCCACGGCTGGCGCAGAAATTTTC
This sequence comes from Pseudomonas sp. P1_F1_2, assembly GCF_056405815.1. Classification (NCBI taxonomy): domain Bacteria; kingdom Pseudomonadati; phylum Pseudomonadota; class Gammaproteobacteria; order Pseudomonadales; family Pseudomonadaceae; genus Pseudomonas; species Pseudomonas sp. P1_F1_2. Next base: position 15,317 of record NZ_JBFUBK010000081.1, read on the forward strand.
CCGAGATGTCCCAGAGTGTGTCCCCCGCAACCACTGTGTATTGCTGTGGAAAACCTTCCTTGAGTTGCACTTGCCCGTGCGCCAAACCGGCCGAGGCCAGAAGGAGCAAGGCGAGTAGTGATTTCCTCATGCGGTGAATCCCTTTATTATGTGCGTTCGCGTAAAACGCCAGAGCCTTCGTGGCTCGCTCCCTTTTTCTTTCCTGAACAGAAAAAGAGAGCTACGTTTTACAACGGTAGCCTGCATCTTCGGACCCGCCAGGCCATCGACCCGACTTCCCTCACACGTGCAGCAATTGAGCTTATGGCCATTTTAAACATCCTCGAATTCCCCGATTCGCGCCTGCGCACTATCGCCAAACCTGTGGCCGTAGTGGACGACGAAGTGCGTCAGTTGGTCGATGACATGTTTGAAACAATGTATGAAGCGCCAGGCATCGGCCTCGCCGCGACCCAGGTCAACGTGCACAAACGCATCGTGGTGATGGACCTCTCCGAAGACCGCACCGAACCACGGGTGTTCATCAACCCCGAGTTCGAAACCCTGACTGACGAGATGGAGCAGTATCAGGAAGGCTGTCTCTCGGTGCCGGGCTTCTACGAAAACGTCGATCGCCCGCAGAAGGTCAAGATCAAGGCCCTGGACCGCGACGGCCAGCCTTACGAACTGATCGCCGAAGGCCTGCTCGCGGTGTGCATCCAGCATGAATGCGACCACCTGAACGGCAAATTGTTCGTCGACTATCTGTCCAGTCTCAAACGCGACCGAATCAAGAAGAAACTGGAAAAGCTCCATCGCCAGAACGCTTGATGCCCTCCTTTCAAAGGCTTGCTGCGGCAAGCCTTTTTCTTTTGCGAGACCTTCTATATGACTGAGCCACTGCGCATCGTCTTTGCCGGCACCCCGGAATTCGCCGCCGAACACCTCAAGGCCCTGCTTGACAGCCCTTATGAGATCGTCGCGGTTTACACCCAGCCGGACCGTCCGGCGGGCCGTGGGCAAAAGCTGATGCCTAGCCCGGTCAAACAGTTGGCTCAGGAAAACAACATCCCGGTGTTGCAACCGCCAACCCTGCGCAACGAAGAGGCTCAGGCTGAACTGGCCGCGCTCAAGCCGGACTTGCTGGTGGTGGTCGCCTACGGCCTGATCCTGCCGCAAGTGGTGCTGGATATTCCGCGCCTGGGTTGCATCAACAGCCACGCCTCGCTGCTGCCACGCTGGCGCGGGGCGGCGCCGATCCAGCGCGCCGTCGAAGCAGGCGATGCTGAAAGTGGCGTGACCGTGATGCGCATGGAACTGGGCCTGGACACTGGCCCGATGCTGCTGAAAGTCACCACACCGATCACCGCTGAAGACACCGGTGGTAGCCTCCACGACCGTCTGGCGGAACTGGGCCCACCGGCCGTGATTCAAGCCATTGCCGGCCTCGCAGCGGGCACGTTGGAAGTCGAAGTGCAGGACGACAGCCTCGCCACTTACGCACACAAATTGAACAAGGATGAAGCGCGCATCGACTGGAGCCGTCCGGCCATCGAGCTTGAACGTCTGGTCCGCGCCTTCAACCCATGGCCGATTACCCACAGCACACTGAACGGCGAAGCGCTGAAAGTGCTGGCCGCGAGCCTCGCTGAAGGAAAGGGCGCGCCAGGGGAAATTCTCAGCGCCAGCAAGGACGGTCTGATCGTCGCGTGCGGTGAGCAGGCGTTGTGCCTGAGCCGTCTGCAATTGCCCGGCGGCAAGGCACTGAACTTCAGCGACTTGTTCAACAGCCGTCGTGAGAAATTCGCGGTCGGCACCGTGCTCGGTCACACGGCGGACGCTCAATGAACCCGCGCCTGGCCGCCGCCAAGGCACTTGCCGCTGTTCTTAACGGAAAAGCCTCACTCAACAGTTCTCTGCCCACGCAAATGGACAAGGTGGAAGACCGCGACCGCGGTTTCACCCAGGACCTGGCGTTCGGCACCGCGCGCTGGCAGCCGCGTTTGTCGGCGCTGGCGGCCAAGTTGCTGCAAAAACCCTTCAAGGCTGCGGATGCCGACGTCGAGGCGCTGTTGCTGGTCGGCCTCTATCAACTGCTCTACACCCGCGTTCCGGCCCACGCCGCCATCGGTGAAACGGTCGGTTGCGCCGACAAGTTGAAGAAGCCTTGGGCCAAAGCCTTGCTCAATGCTGTGCTGCGCCGCGCCCAGCGGGAAAGCGAAGCGTTGCTGGCCGAGCTGGAGCACGACCCGGTGGTGCGCACCGCCCACCCGCGCTGGCTGCAAAAGTCTCTGAAAGCGTTCTGGCCGCAGCAATGGGAAGCCATTTGCGCGGCGAACAATGCGCATCCACCGATGATTCTGCGGGTCAACCGTCGTCATCACACTCGCGATGCTTACCTTGGGTTGCTGACCGAAGCCGGGATCGCCGCGACGCCGTGCGTGTACAGTCAGGACGGCATCATCCTGGAGTCCGCCGCCGATGTGCGCAGCCTGCCGGGGTTCGCCGAAGGCTGGATCAGCGTGCAGGATGAAGCGGCGCAACTGGCTGCCGACCTGCTCGATCTGGCGCCGGGCCAACGGGTACTGGACGCTTGCTGCGCACCGGGCGGCAAGACCTGCCACATCCTTGAAGCCGAACCGAAGCTGGYGGGCGTGGTAGCGGTGGACCTTGAAGCCAAGCGTCTGGTGCGGGTGCGGGAAAACCTCGAACGCCTGAAACTCAGCGCCGAGCTGATCGCCGCCGATGGCCGTGACACCGCCACCTGGTGGGATGGCAAACCGTTTCAACGCATCCTGCTGGACGCGCCGTGCTCGGCGACGGGGGTCATCCGTCGTCATCCGGACATCAAGTTGACTCGCCAACCCGACGACATCGCCGCGCTGGCGGTACTGCAAGGTGAACTGCTCGACGCCCTGTGGATAACTCTGGAAGTGGGTGGCATTCTGCTGTACGCCACCTGTTCCACACTGCCGACCGAAAACACTGAAGTCATCGAAGCCTTCCTCGCCCGTACGCCGGGCGCCCGAGAGCTGGACCTCGCCACTGCCGCTGGCATCAAGCAACCTCACGGTCGCCAGTTGCTGGCCCAGGAAGGCGGGCACGACGGGTTCTACTACGCCAAGCTGATCAAGATTGCCGCTGCGCGCGGTTAAACGGATTTAATGGAGTGACTGGATGAAAATCATCATCCTCGGTGCAGGGCAGGTCGGTGGTTCGCTGGCAGAACATTTGGCGAGCGAAGCCAATGACATCACGGTGGTCGACACCGACGGCGAACGCTTGCGCGACCTCGGTGATCGCCTGGACATCCGCACGGTGCACGGCCGCGGCTCGCTGCCGACGGTACTGCGCCAGGCCGGCGCAGACGATGCCGACATGCTGGTGGCCGTGACCAACAGCGATGAAACCAACATGGTTGCCTGTCAGGTCGCGCACACGCTGTTTCATACGCCGACCAAGATCGCTCGCGTACGCGAAGCCTCCTACCTTACGCGCGCCGACGAGTTGTTCGACAACGACGCGATCCCGGTGGATGTGCTGATCAGTCCCGAACAAGTGGTGACCAACTACATCAAGCGCCTGATCCAGCATCCAGGCGCCTTGCAGGTGATCGACTTCGCCGAAGGCAAAGCACAATTGGTGGCCGTGAAGGCGTATTACGGCGGGCCGCTGGTGGGTCAGCAACTGCGGCAATTGCGCGAACACATGCCGAATGTCGAAACCCGTGTCGCTGCGATTTTCCGCCGTGACCGGCCGATCCTGCCGCAGGGCGATACAGTCATCGAGGCGGACGACGAAGTGTTTTTCATCGCGGCCAAGGCGAATATTCGCGCCGTGATGAGCGAAATGCGCCGGTTGGATGAAACCTACAAACGCATCGTGATTGCCGGGGGCGGGCAGATCGGCGAGCGCCTGGCCGAGGCCATCGAAAGCCGTTATCAGGTGAAAATCATCGAGATGAACCCGGCACGCTGCCGTCATCTCTCGGACACCCTCGACAGCACCGTGGTGTTGCAGGGCAGTGCCTCCGACCGCGACTTGTTGATGGAAGAGAACATCGCCGACGCCGATATCTTCCTGGCCCTGACCAACGATGACGAAGCCAACATCATGTCCTCGTTGCTGGCCAAGCGCCTGGGCGCGAAGAAGGTGATGACCATCATCAACAACCCGGCGTATGTGGACCTGATTCAGGGCGGTGACATCGACATCGCCATCAGCCCGCAATTGGCGACCATCGGCACGTTGCTGGCCCACGTGCGCCGCGGCGATATCGTCAGCGTGCACTCATTGCGCCGGGGCGCGGCAGAGGCGATTGAAGCGATTGCCCACGGTGATGCGAAATCGAGCAAGGTGATCGGCAAGGCCATCGAGAACATCGGTTTGCCGCCGGGCACCACCATCGGCGCGATTATTCGTGATGAAGAAGTGATCATCGCGCATGACAACACCGTGATTGAAACGGGCGACCATGTGATTTTGTTCCTTGTGGATAAAAAGCATATTCGCGATGTGGAGAAGCTGTTCCATGTGGGGCTGAGTTTCTTCTGAGGTTTTAACTGATCGTTCCCACGCTCTGCGTGGGAATGCAGCCCGGAACGCTTCGCGTCCCTGCCGAAGCGGACGCCGAGCATCCATTGAGGCATTCCCACGCGGAGCGTGGGAACGATCACTGACTGAGGGGTAGTGCTGATGATCGAATCCCTGGAAAAAATGCTCGCCAAGGGTGTGGATAACTCATTGCTGCGCTTTGGCCTGGGCAAGGGTTATCTGGATCTTGGGGAAAACGCCAAGGCTGCCGAGCATTTCCAGCGCTGTGTCGAGTTCGATCCGAAGTATTCGGCGGCCTGGAAACTATTGGGCAAGGCCTGGCTGGCGCAGGAGGATTTCGCGGCGGCCCGGCAGGCGTGGGAACAAGGTCTGAATGCCGCTCGCGCCCATGGCGACAAGCAGGCAGAGAAGGAGATGACGGTGTTTCTGAAGAAGCTCGAGCGCAACGCGCACTGATCAGAGGTAGCGCAGGCCTATCCCGTCGGCATCCACCTGAATCACTTCCATGCGCACACGCGGCGCACCTGTGGGTAAGCCCTGCACCTGCCCATAGACCACCGCGCCCTTAGGCAACGACGACAGCCCCGGATGTTTGACGTAGACACCCGTGGTCGAAAGGTTGCGTGTCTGGCCCAGGCATTCACCGAAGCTTTCATGGCTGATTTTGATGCGAAACGATTTGCGGTGTTCGGACATCTGCTGCGCCCTTTAATGAACAGTTGTGGATAACCCAGGCTCGGGAATTATCCACAGATCATGCCAATCAACTCAATACCAGCGTTCTTCACCCGGTGGACGCTTCTTGAAGCGCTTCATACTCCACATGTACTGGCTCGGATACGCCCCGACATAACGCTCGACCACTTTACTCATGGCCGCACAGGACTCCGCTGTGTCGGTGCTGTACATGGCCTCTGGCGCGGCTTCCAGGATCACTTTGTAGCCCGAACCGTCCGGCAACCGCAGGGCATGCAGGAACACGCCGACCGCTTTGCCGCCGGCGAGCATGTTCGGCACGAACTTGCTGGTCAGCGCCTGGGTTGCGAAGAAGGGCACGAAAATTCCGGCGGATTCGGCCGGTTCCGGGTCAGCGGGAATGCCCACTGCACCACCTTTGCGCACTTCTTTGATGACGCTGAGGATGCCTTCCTTGGTGGAAGCGGCCACTTTGTTGCCAAGCTGTACCCGTTGCTTTTGCAGCAATTCATCCACAGCCTTCAACTTCGGTGGACGATAAAAAATGATCGGTTTGCACTGGCTGCAATAGAAGTGATTGAGCACTTCCCAGTTGCCCAGGTGGCTGGTGATGCCGACCACGCCTTTGCCGGAGGCGAGGGCGTCCTTCAATATGTCGAGGCCTTCGACTTCGCGCACCAGGTCAATGGAGCGCTGGGCCGGCCAGATCCACGCGCAGGCGCTTTCGGTCAGGGACTTGCCGATGTCCTTCAAGCTCTGGCCCACCAGGCGCTCACGCTCGGCCGGGTCCATCTGTGGAAAACATTTGGCGAGGTTGATCCGCACCACGTCGCGGGATCTGTTCGGGGTTTTCCACATGACCCAGCCAATCGCCGAGCCCACGGCCTGTACGGCCCGCCACGGAAGCAGGGCAAACAGCCGCAGAGCGCCTACCAGCAAGGCGCCTTTCAACTTATCCACAGGTCACTCCTGAATTTGTGCTGTGCGCGAGGCGGCTATTCTAACCGCCGTTCGCTAAAGTCGCGTAGCGATCGCAATCGCGGGTGTGGTCCATGACCATGCCCGAGGCCTGCATCAGCGCGTAGCAAATCGTCGGGCCGACGAACGTGAAGCCGGCCTTTTTCAGGCCTTTGCTCATTTCCACGGCGGTCGGCGTGACGGCCGGAACTTCGCTGCGATCCTTGAAATGATTGATCACCGGCGTACCGCCGACGAACGACCAGAGAAACGCCACCGGGTCCTCCAGCGCCAGCCAGGCCTGCGCATTACGCCGGGCCGCGTTGAGCTTGAGGCGGTTGCGGATGATGCCCGGGTCGAGCATCAATTCATCGATTTCCGCGTCGCTCATTTGCGCCACGCGCTGTACATCAAACCCAAACATCACCTGGCGATAATGCTCGCGTTTGCGCAACACAGTGATCCAGGAAAGACCGGCCTGGAACCCTTCGAGCAAAAGCAACTCGAACAATCCCTGCGCATCGCGTAGCGGCGTGCCCCACTCCTGATCGTGATAAGCCATGTACAGCGGATCTTCGGAACACCAAAAGCAGCGTGGCATAAGGCTCCAGGGGGCGTGCGCAGCAACGAATCGGGTATACTCCCGCTCTTTAAATCGCAGCCCAAGAAACAGGTGAATTTCGTGAGCCAGCCTACGCCAGCCGTGCGTACCTTCCAAGACTTGATCCTCGCCCTCCAGCAATACTGGGCCGAGCAAGGTTGTGTGGTACTTCAGCCCTACGATATGGAAGTAGGCGCCGGCACTTTCCACACCGCGACCTTCCTGCGCGCCATTGGCCCGGAAACCTGGAACGCCGCCTACGTGCAACCAAGCCGCCGTCCGACTGACGGCCGCTACGGTGAAAACCCGAACCGTCTGCAGCACTACTACCAGTTCCAGGTTGTGCTGAAGCCGAACCCGGACAACTTCCAGGAACTGTACCTGGGCTCCCTCAAGCATGTCGGCCTGGACCCGCTGGTCCACGACATTCGCTTCGTCGAAGACAACTGGGAATCGCCAACACTCGGCGCCTGGGGTCTGGGCTGGGAAGTCTGGCTCAACGGCATGGAAGTGACCCAGTTCACTTACTTCCAGCAAGCGGGCGGCATCGAATGCTACCCGGTGACCGGCGAGATCACGTACGGTCTGGAGCGTCTGGCCATGTACCTGCAAGGCGTGGACTCGGTCTACGACCTGGTCTGGGCTGACGGTCCGTTCGGCAAAGTGACCTACGGCGACGTGTTCCACCAGAACGAAGTGGAGCAGTCCACTTACAACTTCGAACACGCCAACGTCGAGAAACTGTTCGAACTGTTCGATTTCTACGAAAGCGAAGCCAAGCGCCTGATCGAACTCGACCAGCCGCTGCCGTTGCCGAGCTACGAAATGGTGCTGAAGGCCTCCCATACCTTCAACCTGCTGGATGCACGCCGGGCGATCTCGGTGACCGCGCGTCAGCAATACATTCTGCGAGTACGCACCCTGGCGCGTTCCGTTGCGCAAGCCTACCTGCTGGCTCGCGCCAAGCTGGGCTTCCCGATGGCGACCCCGGACCTGCGTGACGAAGTACTGGCCAAGCTGGAGGCTGCACAATGAGTGCTCTGGATTTTCTGGTTGAACTGGGCACTGAAGAACTGCCACCCAAAGCCCTGAACACCCTGGCCGAGGCGTTCCTCGCCGGTATCGACAAGGGCCTGCAAGCGGCCGGCCTGAACTACGAGACCAAAACCGTCTACGCCGCGCCGCGTCGCCTGGCCGTGCTGATCACGTCGCTGGYCACCCAGCAACCGGATCGCAGCATCAACCTCGATGGTCCGCCACGTCAGGCAGCGTTCGATGCCGAAGGCAACCCGACCCAGGCAGCCCTGGGTTTTGCCAAGAAGTGCGGCGTCGAGTTGAGCGAAATCGATCAGAGCGGCCCGAAACTGCGTTACAGCCAAAGCATCGCCGGCAAGCCGACCGCGAGCCYGCTGCCGACCATCGTCGAAGATTCGCTGAACGACCTGCCGATCCCGAAACGCATGCGTTGGGGCGCTCGCAAGGAAGAATTCGTTCGTCCGACCCAATGGCTGGTGATGCTGCTCGGTGACGAAGTCATCGATTGCACCATCCTCGCCCAGAAGGCTGGCCGCGATTCCCGTGGCCACCGCTTCCATCACCCGGAAAATGTACGCATCACCTCGCCGGCCAATTACCTGGCCGACTTGCGTGCCGCTTACGTCCTGGCCGATGCCAACGAACGTCGCGAGATCATCAGCAAGCGCACCGAAGAACTGGCCACCCGTCAGGAAGGCACGGCGATTGTTCCGCCGGCGCTGCTCGACGAAGTGACCGCGCTGGTCGAATGGCCGGTGCCGCTGGTGTGCTCGTTCGAGGAACGTTTCCTCGACGTGCCGCAAGAAGCGCTGATCACCACCATGCAGGACAACCAGAAGTATTTCTGCCTGCTGGATGCCGACGGCAAGTTGCTGCCACGTTTCATTACCGTGGCCAACATCGAAAGCAAAGACCCGCAGCAGATCATCGCCGGTAACGAGAAAGTGGTTCGCCCACGACTGACCGACGCCGAGTTCTTCTTCAAGCAAGACAAGAAGCAAAAACTCGAAGACTTCAACCTGCGCCTGCAGAACGTGGTGTTCCAGGAAAAACTCGGCAGCGTCTATGACAAGGCCGAGCGTGTTTCCAGACTCGCTGCGTTCATCGCCCAGCGTATTGGCGGCAATGCAGCCTGGGCGTCCCGCGCCGGCCTGCTGTCCAAGTGCGACCTGTCGACCGAGATGGTCGGTGAGTTCCCGGAGATGCAAGGTGTTGCCGGTTACTACTACGCCCTCAACGACGGCGAGCCGGAAGAAGTCGCCCTGGCACTGAACGAGCAGTACATGCCGCGCGGTGCTGGCGCTGAACTGCCGTCCACCCTGACCGGTGCGGCCGTGGCCATCGCGGACAAGCTCGACACGCTGGTGGGTATCTTCGGTATCGGCATGTTGCCAACCGGCAGCAAAGACCCGTATGCCCTGCGCCGTGCAGCGCTGGGTGTGTTGCGCATCCTGATCGACAAGAAGCTGGACCTGGACCTGACCGACGCCGTGGCCTTGGCCGTCGATGCGTTCGGTGCCAAGGTCAAGGCCGCCGGCCTGAACGACGCGGTGCTGGAGTTCATCTTCGACCGTCTGCGTGCCCGTTACGAAGACGAAGGCGTGGATGTCGCGACTTACCTGTCGGTGCGTGCCCTGAAGCCGGGTTCGGCACTGGACTTCGACCAGCGTGTTCAAGCGGTAGAAGCTTTCCGCAAATTGCCGGAAGCTGCGGCCCTGGCTGCGGTGAACAAGCGCGTATCGAACTTGCTGAGCAAGGTCGAAGGCTCCGTTCCGACGGTGGTTGAAGCCAAGTACTTCGACAATGCCAACGAGTTCTCCCTGTACTCGGCGATCCAGCAGGCGGACCAGGCTGTTCAGCCGATGGCCGCGGCCCGTCAGTACAGCGAATCGCTGGCACGCCTGGCCGCATTGCGCGAGCCGGTGGATGCGTTCTTCGAAGCCGTGATGGTCAACGCAGAAGATGCCAAGGTCCGCGCCAACCGCTATGCCTTGCTGGCGCGTCTGCGTGGCCTGTTCCTAGGCGTCGCTGATATCTCGCTGCTGGGCTAAGGGGCTGCGTTTGAAACTGCTGATTCTCGATCGCGACGGGGTGATCAATTACGACTCCGACGCTTACATCAAGTCGGTGGAGGAGTGGATTCCACTTCCCGGTTCGATCGAAGCCATCGCGCAGTTGAGCAAGGCCGGCTGGACGGTAGCCGTGGCTACCAACCAGTCGGGTATCGCTCGCGGCTATTACGACATTGCCACCCTGGACGCCATGCACGAGCGCTTGCGCTCATTGGTGGCGGAGCAGGGCGGTGAAGTCGGGCTGATCGTCTATTGCCCGCACGGGCCGGACGAAGGCTGCGATTGCCGCAAGCCGAAACCCGGGATGTTGAAAACCATCGCCGGGCATTACAACGTGTCGCTGACCAATCTCTGGTTCGTCGGCGACAGCCTTGGTGACCTGGAAGCCGCCAAAGCCGTCGATTCACAACCTGTTTTGGTAAAGACCGGGAAAGGCGTAAAGACTCTGGGCAAGTCCCTACCGGTGGGCACCTTGATTTTTGACGATCTGGCGGCGATTGCCGCAGAACTTATCCACAATTAAAGTGCTTCGATTGTTCCGATTAAGGACTGATCGGGAGTGCGCTTATAGACGGGCAGAGCCCGCACGGTAAACGTCACCATGTCGATACTGCAGGCCATCAGAACGTTCCTCTTTTATCTGTTGCTGGGCACCAGCTCTTTGCTTTGGTGCAGCCTGAGCTTTTTCATCGCGCCTTTTCTGCCGTTCAAGGCGCGATATCGCTTCATTAATGTGTACTGGTGCCGCTGCGCCTTGTGGCTGAGCAAAGTGTTCCTGGGCATCAGCTACGAAGTGAAGGGCGCCAAGAACGTGCCTGACCAACCCTGCGTGATCCAATCGAACCACCAGAGCACGTGGGAGACGTTCTTTCTCTCCGCTTACTTCGAGCCGTTGAGCCAGGTGCTCAAGCGTTCATTGCTGTATGTGCCGTTCTTCGGCTGGGCCATGGCCATGCTGCGACCAATTGCTATCGACCGCGACAATCCAAAAGCCGCGCTCAAGCATGTGGCGAAGAAAGGCGACGAGTTGCTCAAGGACGGCGTCTGGGTCCTGATCTTTCCGGAAGGGACACGGGTTCCGTTTGGCACCATCGGGAAATTTTCTCGCGGTGGTACCGCCTTGGCCGTCAACGCTGAGCTTCCCGTGTTGCCGATTGCGCACAATGCCGGCAAGTTCTGGCCAAAAACCGGCTGGGCGAAGAAGCAGGGTGTCATCACGGTGATCATAGGGGAACCGATGTACGCAGAGGGTAGCGGGCCTCGCGCCATTGCCGATCTGAACGACCGGGTGCAAGCCTGGAACGAGCAGATGCAACGGGAAATGGGTTCACTTCCGGCAACCCCGGCGGCGCCGACTGCCAGTGATCAAGTGACTGTCTGAGATTCTGTGGATAACCTGTGTACCGTTTTGTCGAAAAGCAGCGTTATTGTTTTATAAGCTTATGATTTATATACATATTTCTTAAACACATAAAACGCAGAAAATGGTGCATAAGTTTTTTTCGGGCGCAAAAAAACCGGCTGATATAGCCGGTTTTTTTATGCCTCGGATTTGCGGTTTTCCACTCTATGAACTAAAGGAGTGGACGACCTGAATCGAGGTGTTTTTAGTCCATAAAAAAGGCCAACGCTAAGCGTTGGCCTTTTTGGTTTGGCAGGTTCGCTGGATCAGAAATCCAGGTTGGAAACCGCCAAGGCGTTGCTTTCGATGAAGTCACGGCGAGGTTCGACCGCATCACCCATCAGGGTGTTGAAGATCTGGTCTGCGCCGATGGCGTCTTCGATGGTCACTTTGAGCATCCGGCGCTGGCTTGGGTCCATGGTGGTTTCCCACAGCTGATCCGGGTTCATTTCGCCCAGACCTTTGTATCGCTGGATGGTGTGACGCTTGGTGCTTTCAGCCATCAGCCATTCAAGKGCTTCCTTGAACTCGGTCACCGGCTTCTTACGCTCGCCACGCTGGATGTACGCACCGTCGTCCAACAGGGTGCTCAGTTGCGCGCCCAGGGAAACGACAGTCCTGTAATCGTTGCTGCCGAAGAAGTCGCGGTTGAAGGTGACGTAGTTCGACAGGCCGTGGGAGATCAGTTCGACCTCTGGCAGCCAGACGTTACGTTCGCGGTCTTCACGCAGGCTGGCTTTGTAAACCAGGCCGGACTTCTCGACGGTACGCAGGCGAACTTCGTACTGAGCCAGCCAATCCTGCATCGCTGCGTGATCGGACAGTTGCTCCATGCTCACCGCAGGCAGGTAGATGAAGTGCTCGGTCAGCTCCTGTGGGTACAGGCGCGACAGACGCTTGAGGGTCTTCATCACCAGACGGAAGTCATTCACCAGACGCTCAAGCGCCTCGCCGGAGATACCTGGGGCTTCTTCGTTCAGGTGCAGGCTCGCATCTTCAAGGGCCGACTGCGTCATGTACTCTTCCATGGCGTCGTCGTCTTTGATGTATTGCTCTTGCTTGCCTTTCTTGACCTTGTACAGCGGTGGCTGAGCGATGTAGATGTAGCCGCGTTCGATCAGCTCTGGCAACTGACGGAAGAAGAAGGTCAGCAGCAGGGTACGGATGTGCGAACCGTCGACGTCAGCATCGGTCATGATGATGATGTTGTGGTAGCGCAGCTTGTCGATGTTGTACTCGTCGCGGCCGATGCCGCAGCCCAGCGCGGTGATCAAGGTGCCCACTTCTTGCGAAGAGATCATCTTGTCGAAGCGCGCCTTCTCGACGTTCAGGATCTTGCCCTTGAGCGGCAGGATGGCCTGGGTGCGACGGTTACGCCCCTGCTTGGCGGAGCCGCCAGCAGAGTCACCTTCCACGAGGTACAGTTCGGAAAGGGCAGGGTCTTTTTCCTGGCAGTCAGCCAGTTTGCCCGGCAGGCCGGCGATATCCAGCGCGCCTTTGCGGCGGGTCATTTCACGGGCTTTACGCGCCGCTTCACGAGCACGCGCCGCGTCGATCATCTTGCCGACGACCAGTTTGGCTTCGTTCGGGTTTTCCAGCAGGAAGTCGGAGAAGTACTTGCCCATTTCCTGTTCGACGGCGGTCTTCACTTCGGAAGAAACCAGCTTGTCTTTGGTCTGGGAGCTGAACTTCGGATCCGGTACTTTCACCGAAATGATCGCGGTCAGGCCTTCACGGGCGTCGTCACCGGTGGTCGCGACTTTATGCTTCTTCGCCAGACCTTCAGCTTCGATGTAGGTGTTCAGGTTACGCGTCAGTGCGGAACGGAAACCCACCAAGTGAGTACCGCCATCGCGCTGTGGAATGTTGTTGGTGAAGCACAACAGGTTCTCGTTGAAGCTGTCGTTCCACTGCAGGGCGATTTCCACGCCAATGCCGTCTTCACGCTGGATGTTGAAGTGGAACACCTGGTTGACCGCAGTCTTGTTGGTGTTCAGGTATTCAACGAATGCACGCAGGCCGCCTTCGTACTTGAACAGCTCTTCCTTGCCGCTGCGCTCATCCTTGAGGACGATGCCGACACCGGAGTTGAGGAAGGACAGTTCACGAATCCGCTTGGCCAGGATGTCCCAGCTGAAGTGGATGTTCTTGAAGGTGTCTTCTGAAGGCTTGAAGTGAATCTGGGTACCAGTGGATTCGCTTTCGCCAACGATCTTCATCGGCTCTTTCGGAACACCATGGATGTAAGTCTGTTCCCAGATCTTGCCACTGCGGCGAACGGTCAGGACCAGTTCTTTGGACAGGGCGTTCACCACCGACACACCTACACCGTGCAGACCGCCGGATACTTTGTAGGAGTTGTCATCGAACTTACCGCCGGCGTGCAGCACGGTCATGATGACCTCGGCTGCCGAAACGCCTTCTTCTTTGTGCACGTCTACCGGGATGCCACGGCCGTTGTCACGAACGGTGATGGACTCATCCGGGTGAATGATGATGCTGATGTCGTCGCAGTGGCCGGCGAGAGCTTCGTCGATCGAGTTATCGACCACTTCGAACACCATGTGGTGCAGACCGCTGCCATCGTCGGTGTCACCAATGTACATACCGGGACGTTTGCGTACGGCATCCAGGCCTTTCAGCACTTTAATGCTCGTTGAGTCGTACGTATTTTCTTCGCTCAATGCCTTCACTCCCGATGGTCGTGGGTCTGGGTGATACGGCCCTGTTCCACGT
>NZ_JBFUBK010000082.1:0-29329 GCF_056405815.1 Pseudomonas sp. P1_F1_2
GCGCCCGAACAGACTCCCCTGTGGCGTCATTTCGAGGGCACCGTTTCGCGTCTGCTGGATAACTACGGTTACAAGCAGATCCGCATGCCGATCGTCGAGTTCACCGAGCTGTTCAAGCGCTCCATCGGTGAAGTGACCGACATCGTCGAAAAAGAGATGTACACCTTCGACGACCGCAACGGCGACTCCCTGACCCTGCGCCCCGAAGGCACGGCTGCCTGCGTGCGTGCAGTGCTTGAGCACGGCATCACCGGCGGTGGTCAGGTGCAGAAACTCTGGTACATCGGCCCGATGTTCCGTCACGAGCGCCCGCAGAAAGGCCGTTATCGCCAGTTCCACCAGATCGGTGTCGAAGTGTTCAACCTCGACGGTCCGGACATCGACGCCGAGCTGATCGTGCTGACGTGGCGCCTGTGGGGCGAGCTGGGTATCCGTGATGCGGTCAAGCTCGAGCTCAACAGCCTGGGGACTGCCGAGTCGCGCGGTCGCTACCGTGAAGCGCTGGTCGAGTTCCTTTCCGCGCATCTGGACAAGCTGGACGAAGACAGCCAGCGTCGTCTGAAGACCAACCCGCTGCGGGTTCTCGATACCAAGAATGCCGACACGCAAGCCATCCTGGTGGACGCGCCAAAAATGGCCGACTACCTCGACGACGAGTCCCGCGTGCACTTTGAAGGCCTGAAGGCTCGCCTGGACGCCGCCGGTATTCCTTATGTCATCAACCCGAAGCTGGTTCGCGGGCTGGATTACTACAGCAAGACCGTTTTCGAATGGGTCACCGACAAACTGGGCGCCCAGGGCACCGTGTGTGCCGGTGGTCGTTACGACGGTCTGGTCGAGCAAATGGGCGGCAAGCCAACGGCTGGTGTCGGTTTCGCCATGGGTATCGAGCGCCTGGTGCTGTTGCTTGAAACCCTGGAGCAGATCCCGGAAGAAATCTCCCGTCAGGTCGACGTCTACCTCTGTGCCTTCGGCGAAGCGGCAGAGATTGCCGGCCTGGCCTTGAGCGAGCGCGTCCGTGATCAATTGCCCAACCTGCGCCTGCAAGTGAATGCCGGAGCCGGCAGCTTCAAAAGCCAGTTCAAGAAGGCCGACAAGAGCGGCGCGCTGTATGCGCTGATCCTCGGTGACGACGAAATGGCCCAGCAAGTGGTAGGTTTCAAACCCCTGCGTGGCCAGGGCGAACAACAAAGCATTGCCTGGGATGCGCTTGCTGCACACCTGGCCACCTGCGTCGTGCAGGGTTGAAGCTGTCTAAACAGCCGAATTAGCGATTAAGGAGTATTGGGGTGTCGAGTACCGAAGACGAACATTTGATGGAATTGAAGGAATGGTGGTCACGCAACGGTAAGCCCCTGGTCACTGGCGGCCTGTTGGCGCTGGTTATCGTTTTCGGCTGGCAGGCGTTCCACAAGTATCAGAGCAATCAGTCGCAAGGCGCCTCGATGCTCTACCAGCAATTGCTCGAAACCACGCTGACACCTGACGGCAAGCCTGACGCAGCCCGTGTTGCCGACCTGGCCGGCAAGCTCAACAGCGAGTTCGGCGGCAGCGCCTACGCGCAGTACGGCAGCCTGTTCGTGGCAAAAGTCGCGGTCGACAGCGGCAAGCTGGACGACGCAGCCACTGAGCTGAAAGCCATTGTCGCCAAACCGGCCAACCCGGCACTGGGCGAAATCGCCCGTCAGCGCCTGGCACAGGTACTGGCCGCGCAAAACAAGGCCGATGAAGCCCTGAAGTTGCTCGAAGGCGATGCCGACAAAGCATTCCTGGCCACTCGCGAAGAACTCAAAGGCGACCTGCTGGTGCAGTTGGGTCGTACCGACGAAGCGAACAAGGCGTATCAAAAAGCCAAGGCGGCACTGTCGGATGAAGCGGCGGTCGGTGGCCTGCAAATCAAGCTGGACGATCTGGCCAAAGGGGATGCGTGACGTGATTCGTTGGAAACATGCAGCATTGCTGGCTCTGGCCATTTTGGCCGCGGGTTGCAGCAGCAACAGCAAAAAAGAATTGCCGCCTGCCGAGTTGGTTGACTTCAAAGAAGAAGTGGTCCTGCAAAAGCAGTGGAGTCGTTCGATCGGTGACGGTCAGGGCGAAACCTACAACATGCTGGTACCGGCGATCGATGGCTCAACCATCTATGCGGCCGACGTTACTGGCGTGGTGATGGCGATGGATCGCAGCAATGGCGACGTCAAATGGAAGAAAGATCTCGAACTGCCTGTTTCCGGCGCCGTTGGCGTGGGTTATGGGCTGGTCATGATCGGCACGCTCCAAGGCGAAATCGTTGCCCTGGACGCGGTCAACGGTGACGAGAAATGGCGCGCTCGCGTGACCAGTGAAGTCCTCGCACCGCCGGCCAACAACGGTGACGTGGTTGTGGTTCAGACTCAGGACGACCGTCTGATCGGCCTGGATGCCGCGACCGGCAACCAGCGCTGGTTGTATGACAGCACGCCTGCGGTCCTGACCCTGCGCGGCACCAGTGCGCCGATCGTGACCAACCGTATGGCCGTGGCTGGTCTGTCGACCGGTAAAGTGGTCGCTCTCAATATTTCCAACGGCGTGCCGGTGTGGGAACAACGCGTAGCGATTCCACAAGGCCGTTCGGAGCTTGAACGTGTGGTCGATATCGACGGCGGTCTGCTGCTGTCCGGCGGTACGTTGTACGTCGCCAGCTACCAGGGTCGCGTTGCAGCTCTGGACCTGGAAAGCGGTCGTCAGCTCTGGCAGCGCGATGCTTCCAGCTATGCCGGTGTCGCCCAGGGTTTTGGCAACGTTTACGTGAGCCTGGCTTCGGGCACTGTTGAAGGCGTCGACGAGCGTTCCACAACCGCGTTGTGGAGCAACGACTCGCTGGCCCGCCGTCAACTGTCGGCACCGGAAGTGTTCTCCAGCTACGTTGCAGTCGGCGATATGGAAGGCTACCTGCATCTGCTGAGTCAGGTGGACGGTCGTTTCGTCGGCCGCGAGCGCATCGACAGCGACGGCCTGCGTGCCCGTCCGCTGGTGGTGGGTGACACGATTTATGTATATGGCAACAGCGGCAAACTGGAAGCCCTGACCATTAAGTAAAGGTTTGACTATGCTTGGGGTTTAACCCCCAAGCGGCCTTGTTCTGCAAGGCTTGCGGCGCCTTCAAGCGCTGCCCCGAGCACCAGCCGCTGCCTCGCAGCGGCTTTTGTATTTTCTGAAATAACGAAGTGGAGAGCCGCATGGTTCCCGTAATCGCCCTGGTGGGCCGACCGAACGTCGGCAAGTCCACCTTGTTCAACCGCCTGACCAGGACTCGTGACGCCATCGTCGGCGACTTGTCCGGTCTGACCCGTGATCGCCAATACGGTGAGGCCAAGTGGCAAGGGCGTTCCTACATTCTGGTCGACACCGGCGGTATCTCCGGTGACGAGCACGGTATGGACGAAAAAATGGCCGAGCAGTCGCTGCTGGCCATTGAAGAAGCGGATGTCGTTCTGTTCCTGGTAGATGCCAAAGCCGGTTTCACCGCCGCCGACCAGATGATCGCCGAGCATTTGCGCAAACGTAACAAGCGTTCTTACGTGGTTGCCAACAAGGTCGACAACATCGACCCTGAAATGGCCCGCGCTGAATTCGCCCCGTTGGGCATGGGTCACGCGATCCCTATCGCGGGTGCTCATGGTCGTGGCATTACCCAGATGCTGGAAATCGCCCTGAGCGATTTCCCGAAAGACGAAGAAGAGCCCGAAGACGGCGAAGAAGAGATCGTTGCCGAAGGTGAGGAAGCCAAGCGCATTCCTGGCCCAAGCGAAAAAGACGGTATCAAGATCGCTATCATCGGTCGCCCGAACGTCGGCAAGTCGACCCTGGTCAACCGCATGCTCGGTGAAGACCGGGTAATCGTTTATGACCAGCCGGGCACGACCCGCGACAGTATCTACATCCCGTTCGAGCGTAACGACGAGAAGTACACGCTGATCGATACCGCCGGTGTGCGCAAGCGCGGCAAGATCCACGAAGAAGTTGAAAAGTTCTCCGTGGTCAAAACCCTGCAAGCGATCAAAGACGCCAACGTGGTGATCTTCGTGATGGACGCCCGCGAAGGCGTGGTGGATCACGACCTCAACCTGCTGGGCTTTGCCATTGAGTCGGGTCGTGCGCTGGTCATCGCGATCAACAAGTGGGACGGCATGACGCCGAGCGAGCGCGACTTCGTGAAGGTCGAGCTGCAGCGTCGTCTGTTCTTCGTCGACTACGCTGACATCCACTTCATCTCGGCCCTGCACGGCACGGGCGTGGGCAACCTCTACGCTTCGGTACAGAACTCGTTCAAGTCCGCCGTGACCCGCTGGCCGACCAACCGCCTCACCCAGATTCTGGAAGATGCGGTCGGTGAGCACGCGCCGCCGATGGTCAACAATCGCCGGATCAAGCTGCGTTACGCCCACTTGGGTGGTGCGAACCCGCCGATCATCGTGATCCACGGTAACCAGATCGAGAAGGTGCCGAAGTCTTACGTTCGTTACCTGGAAAACACTTACCGTCGTGTTCTGAAGCTGGTCGGTACGCCGATCCGCATCGAGTTCAAGGGCGGCGAGAACCCGTACGAAGGCAAAAAGACCACGCTGACCGACCGCCAGGTCAACAAGAAGCGTCGCATGATGTCGCACCACAAAAAGGCCGACAAAAAGCGCCGCGATAAGAAATAGAAGCAGCTATGATCGTTCCCACGCTCCCGCGTGGGAACGATCAATGCATCAGAAGAAGGGCGCCCATTGGCGCCCTTTTTTTATGGGCACCGGATGGGCTATCCTCGGGCTCTCCCGCGCCGCCGTTAGAGCCGGGTGTAGAGCAGGGAATCACCGATGATCACCAGTAAGCTGCCGAATGTCGGCATCACTATCTTCACTCAGATGTCTCAGCTCGCGGCGCAAACCGGGGCGATAAACCTGTCCCAGGGGTTTCCCGATTTCGATGCGCCGCTGGCCCTGTGCGACGCGGTCGGCCGGCACATCGCCAATGGCCATAACCAATATTCGCCGATGACCGGGCTGCCGGCGCTACGCCAGCAAGTGGCGGCAAAGATCGCTCGCAGTTATGGCGTTCATGTCGATCCCGACCATGAAGTGACCATCACGCCGGGCGCGACCCAAGCGATTTTCTGTGCGATCCAGGCAGTTATCCACAGCGGTGACGAAGTCATCGTGTTTGATCCGGCCTACGACAGTTACGAACCTTCGGTGGAACTGGCCGGTGGGCGTTGTGTGCATGTGCAACTGGGGCTGGCTGATTTCAGCATCGACTTCCAGAAGCTCGCCGATGCCATTACACCGCGCACGCGAATGATCATTCTCAACTCACCGCACAACCCCAGTGGCGCATTGATCAGCCGTGCCGAGCTGGATCAGTTGGCGGATCTGATTCGTGATCGCGACATCTATCTGGTCAGCGATGAAGTCTACGAACACCTGGTGTTCGACGGCGTGCCTCATGTCAGCGTGCTGAATCACCAAGAGCTGTATCAGCGCGCCTTCGTCGTCAGTTCCTTCGGCAAGACTTATCACGTTACTGGCTGGAAAACCGGTTACGTGGTCGCGCCGCCAGCGCTGACTGCCGAGCTGCGCAAGGTTCACCAATACGTCAGTTTTTGCGGTGTGACGCCGCTGCAATTTGCCTTGGCCGACTTCATGGCCGAGCACCCGGAACACATCGAAGAGCTGCCGGATTTCTACCAGGCGAAGCGTGATCTGTTCTGCGATCTGCTGGCGCCGTCGCGTTTCGACTTCACCCGAGTGACCGGTACGTATTTCCAGCTGGTCGATTACTCGCAGATCCGTCCGGACCTCAATGACGTCGAGATGGCGCTGTGGATGACCCGCGAGCATGGCGTGGCGAGCATCCCGATCTCGGTGTTCTACCAGACCCCACCGGTCGGCCAGCGCCTGGTGCGCTTGTGCTTCGCCAAACGTGAGGAGACCCTGCGTGAAGCAGCGGCAAAACTATGCGTGATCTGAGTGCATTGCCCAACCTGAATGTCGCGCTGGTCCAGACAACGCTGGCCTGGCATGACCGCCAGGCCAACCTGGAGCATTTCGAGCAGTTGCTGGAACAGGCTCGCGGCGCGGACCTGATCATCCTGCCGGAGATGTTCACCACCGGTTTTTCCATGGAGTCGCAGACGCTCGCCGAACCGGAAAACGGTCCAACCAGCAAGTGGCTGCGTGTTCAGGCGGCGAAGCTCGACGCGGTCATCACTGGCAGCATCATCGTTCAAACCGCAGACGGCAGTCATCGCAATCGCCTGCTGTGGGCGCGGCCGGACGGGGAGGTCTGGCACTACGACAAGCGCCATCTGTTTCGCATGGCGGGCGAGCATAACCACTACACGCCGGGCGAGCGTCAGGTGCAGTTCGAACTCAAGGGCTGGCGAGTGCGGCCGCTGATTTGCTACGACCTGCGCTTTCCAGTCTGGAGCCGCGATGCCCAGGACACCGACCTGCTGCTGTACACCGCCAACTGGCCGGGTGCGCGGCGTCAGCACTGGAACCGATTGCTGCCGGCAAGGGCCATCGAAAACCTCTGCTACGTGGCCGCAGTGAATCGCATCGGCACCGATGGCAAAGGCTTTGCCTACACCGGTGACAGTCAGGTGCTGGATTTCCAGGGCGAAACCTTGCTCAGTGTTGGTGAAGCCGACGGCGTGTTCCAGGTGGTGCTGAACGCTGCCGACCTTCAGGCTTATCGCACCCGTTTCCCGGCGAATCTGGATGCTGATACGTTTGAGTTCACCTGATCGCAGCACGTTGGAACAATTAAGGGTGCAGATTCCTCCTGGTGGGCCGATAGCAAGGTCTGTCCAGGAGGCGTGACCCATGATTGACGTCAGTTCCATCACCATCAATTCGCACGCCGTGTCTTCGCCTAATGTCGTCACTGGCAAGGCAGACGAAAGCACGCTGCTGCCGATCGCAGAGCCGATCGACAATGACAGCAAAGTGCTGCGCGTCAACAGTGCCGGGGCCAACATCGACGCGGTCGTCGGTGCCGCTGGTGATCCGGTTACTGCGTTGAAAAAGCAAATCGAAGAAGCCCAAAAGCTGCTGGCCGAACAGCAGGCTCAGCTTGCGAGTGCGCAGAGGAGCCAGGACAACGAGCAGAAAGCGCAAAAGGTCATGGAGATCCAGAACCAGATCGCGGTGACCAGCAGCAACTTGCAAGTGCTGCAAGCGGCGCTGTTGCAGGCGATGTTCAGCGTCGATACCCATGCCTGACACTGATCGTTCCCACGCTCAGCGTGGGAATGCAGCCCGTGACGCTCCGCGTCACTGGACGCGGAGCGTCCCTAGAGGCATTCCCACGCGGAGCGTGGGAACGATCAACAGCAAGCAAACAAAAAGGCCCCAAGGTTCGCACCTGGGGCCTTTTGTATTGCAGCGAAGGCTTACGCCGCTTTCGCTTCCGGCTGGCTCAGCGAGCGGTTCAGTGCGCTAAACAGCGCCTTGAAGCTGGCGGTGGTGATGTTTTCGTCGATGCCGACGCCGTGCACCGCACGTTCACCGTTCACGCGCAGTTCAATGTAGGCCGCCGCCTTGGCATTGGTGCCCGCGCCGATGGCGTGCTCGTTGTAGTCCATGATTTCCACCGGGATCGGCAAGCCGGCCACCAAGGCTTCCAGCGCGCCATTGCCCTTGCCGCGCCAGTGCAGGTTGGTTTCGCCCYGACCTTTGCTGGAAACTTCCACTTCCACGGCGCTGTGAYCGTTTTCTTCCTGCAGGCGATGGCTGACCAGCGCGTACGGGGTGTTGGCTTGCAAGTACTCGCTGTGCAGCAGCGCGTGGATCTGCTGAGCGGTCATTTCAAGGCCCAGACGATCGGTTTCACGTTGCACCACCTGACTGAACTCGATCTGCATGCGGCGTGGCAAGTTGATGCCGTATTCCTGCTCCAGCAGGTACGCGATACCGCCCTTGCCTGACTGGCTGTTGACGCGAATCACCGCCTCGTAGCTACGACCGATATCGGCCGGGTCGATCGGCAAGTACGGCACTTCCCACAACGCATCCGGTTTCTGCTGGGCGAAGCCCTTGCGGATTGCATCCTGGTGCGAGCCGGAGAACGCGGTGTGCACCAGGTCGCCAACGTACGGGTGGCGTGGGTGTACCTGGATCTGGTTGCACTCTTCGACGACCTTGCGCACGCCGTCGATGTCGGAGAAGTCCAGCTCAGGGTGAACGCCCTGGGTGTAGAGGTTCAGTGCCACGGTCACGAGGTCGACGTTACCGGTACGCTCGCCGTTGCCGAACAGGCAGCCTTCGACACGGTCGGCGCCGGCCATCAGGCCCAGTTCGGTGGCGGCCACGCCAGTGCCACGGTCGTTGTGGGTGTGCAGGCTGATGATCACGCTGTCACGACGGTTGATGTGACGGCCGAACCATTCGATCTGGTCGGCATAGATGTTCGGGGTCGCGCATTCGACGGTGGCCGGCAAGTTGAGGATCATCTTGTGCTCAGGCGTCGGGTTCCAGACCTCGATCACCGCGTCGCAGACTTCCTTGGCGAACTCCAGCTCAGTGGCGCTGAAAGTTTCCGGCGAGTATTCGAAGGTCCACTCAGTGTTCGGCTGCATGGCTGCGTATTTGACGAACAGCTTGGCCGCGCTCACGGCGATTTCCTTGATCCCGTCCTTGTCCTGATTAAAGACAATCCGGCGGAAAGAAGGGGACGTCGCGTTGTACAAGTGAACGATGGCTTTTTTCGCCCCTCGCAGGGATTCGAAGGTGCGTTCGATCAAGTCTTCACGGCCCTGGGTCAGCACCTGAATGGTGGTGTCGTCCGGGATGTGGTTGCCTTCGATGAGGGTCCGCACGAAGTCGAAGTCGGTTTGCGACGCTGCAGGGAACGAGGCTTCGATTTCTTTCACGCCAACCGACACCAGGGTTTTCCAGAAACGCAGCTTCTTGACCGCGTCCATTGGCTCGATCAGCGACTGGTTGCCATCGCGAAGGTCAGAGCTGCACCAGATCGGCGCGGCGGTGATGGTCTTCGACGGCCAGGTGCGGTCCGGGATGTCGATGGTCGGGAMCGCGCGGTATTTCGAAGACGGATCTTTGAGCATGCTCATCGGGGGAATCCTTATTGTGTGGGCCGAAAAAAGGCGGCCTGCCGGTGGATCAAATGTTCTTGGGGAAAAGCGTGGGGCGAGGCACCGCGATTCAGCCTGGCAGTCGTGCGCTGACGAGGCACAGGCTGCGGTGCTGGCGAAGCTGAATGAGGGTGTGAAAGGTTTTCATGCCTTCAACCCTAACCGCGAGGGGAAAGGATGGCAAGCAGTCGAAAAAAATTGAGAGGAATACCCGGAAAGCCGAGTTAATCGAGATTTTATTGCTGCGAATGGAGGTGATTGTTTTGATGATTGCGCGAGGTTTGCGCACTGCGCAATTGGAGAGCTGAGACGACGACCTCTTGTGCACAGCTATGCTTAAAGCCTGAACAAGGCAGGAGTCGGACATGAACGAGTCGGACTGGAAGCGGTATAGCGCGTTGCGCCCGTTGGCTCATGAGCGGATGTGTATCCGGATCATGGAGGAGGTCGAGCGCGCAGTGCTGGACAAAAGCCTGGCGCCTTACGAGCGGATTGAAGCCACTGAAGAGCTGCTTCAGTCCCGGCAAAAGGAGTTGTATTGGGCGTTTGGTGTGTTCAGGTTTTCACGCCATGAGGCGCGATCGCACTTGTTGGGGTTGTGCGCGCGGGAGTTGATCACGGCTGAAGAGTTGACCGGGTTTTCGCAGGAGACCCAGGAGTGGATCAAGCATTGCCTGGCGGACCGGGAAGCCCATGGGATTGAGGACTTGGAAGCTGAATAGATGGCGTCTGTTATGCCGCCATCGCGAGCAGGCTCACTCCTGCACGTACATAAATCCAATGTGGGAGTGAGTCTGCTCGCGATGAGGCCGGCAGCCTCACCGACTAATCAAGGTTGAAACGCCCCGATAAAAATCGCCGGATCCACCCGCGCATCRTTCAGGCTGAYRTTCCAGTGCATGTGCGGMCCGGTYGCSCGRCCCGTMGCSCCGACTTTSCCGACCACKSCGCCACGAGSCASYTGWTCCCCGACYTTCACGTCGATTTTCGACAKRTGGCAGAACATGCTGATRAAGCCTTGCCCGTGATCGACAAATACCGTGTTGCCATTGAAGAAGTAGTTGCCGATCAGAATCACCTTGCCCGTCGCCGGGGTCTTGATCGGCGTACCGGCAGGCACTGCGAAATCCAGGCCCGCGTGAGGATTGCGCTCTTCACCATTGAAGAAACGGCGCACGCCGAACTTGCTCGACAGCGGTCCGTTGACGGGTTTGTCCAGCAGCAGGTTGCTTGGCGTATTCGGGCTGAACGTGCGGTAGGCGGCAATCTGTTCCGCCAGTTCGCCTTCAATACGCTTGAGATTGTCCGGGTTCGGATTGACCTGCTGCGTATTCTTCAGCGTGATGTGTTGTTCCGGGTACTTCTTGTTACCAACAGTGAAATTCAATGTGCGGCCGCCGCTGCTGACTTGCTGCGTGCCCGGCTTGACCGTCAACGGCACGCCGACAATCGCCAGCCAATTGTTCTGTTCCTTGACCACCAGCACCGGTTTGCCTTGGTAGCTGGCTTTAGGTGCCTGGGCCGCGCTGCCCAGATCCACCACCGCCACGCCGCCCGGTACCGGTTTGTTCAACAGGCGGGTGATGTAACTGTCGGCATTGGCGTTGAAGGTCAGGCACAACAACAGCAGTGGAGCTAGAAAACGCGGCATGGATCAATCCAGTAGAGAAAGGGTGACAGGCGTCAGGTGATTGTCTTCGACCCGCACTTGCAGTTCGCCGTCGCCGAGTCTGGCCTTGAGGCGCTGGCCATTGTGGGTTTGCCCGGCGCTGCGGATCGCGTTGCCACGTTCGTCCAGCAAGATGCTGTAACCACGGGCCAGGGTCGCCAACGGGCTGACCACTTGCAGGGTCTGCACCTGACTTTGCAATTGCAGGCGTCGCGACTTGAGGCCTTCGCGTATCGCACGCGGCAGGCGTTCGGCAAGGCTGTCGAGGCGTTGGCGCAGCAGTGCCAGTTGACGCCCCGGATGTTGCCCGGCGAGGCGGGTTTCCAGGCGAATCAAGCGCTCGCGACGGGTGTTGAGGCTGCGTTCGAACGCGCGGCGCATGCGCATGTCCAGGTCGTCCAGACGTTGCGCTTGCTGGCGCAGGCGTTCGCCGGGATGGCGCAAACGGCGGGAGATACCCTCCAGACGCAGGCGGTCGCGCATCAAACGGTCGCGCATACGCATCACCAGTCGGCGATGCAGGCTTTCGACCCGGCGCACCAGATCGTTGGAATCCGGTGCGAGCAGTTCGGCAGCGGCGGAAGGGGTCGGGGCGCKGACGTCGGCCACGAAGTCACTGATCGATACGTCGGTTTCGTGGCCGACGGCACTGACAATAGGCGTGACACAGGCGTCGACGGCACGGGCCACGGCCTCTTCGTTGAAGCACCAGAGGTCTTCCAGCGAACCGCCGCCACGGGCCAGGATCAACGCGTCGAAACCACGGGCATCCGCGAGTTTCAACGCACGGACAATCTGCGCAGTGGCTTCGCGACCTTGCACGGCCGTGGGGATCAGCGTCAGCTGGATCTGCGGTGCGCGGCGACGGAACACGCTGATAATGTCGCGGATCACCGCGCCGGTCGGTGAGCTGATAATGCCGATGCGTTGTGGATGCGCCGGCAGCGGCACTTTGCGCTCGGCGCTGAACAGGCCTTCGGCGCTGAGCTTTTCCTTCAGTGCATCGAACGCCAGGCGCAACGCTCCATCACCTGCCGGCTCCACCGTGTCGAGGATCAACTGATAGTCGCCGCGTCCCTCGAACAATGAAACCTTGCCGCGGACTTTGACCGCCAAGCCATCCTTCAGCGCCTGACGAACCCGGGCCGCGTTCTGGCGAAACAGCGCGCAGCGCACCTGGGCGCCGCTGTCCTTGAGGGTGAAATACACGTGGCCGGACGCCGGGCGGGCGAGGTTGGAGATTTCGCCTTCGACCCAGATATTGCTGAACACGTCTTCAAGCAACACCCGCGCGCGGCCGTTGAGCTGGCTGACAGTCAGGACTTCACGGTCCAGGCCGAGTCTTGCAAAGGGATCTTTAATCATGGGGCGCAGTTTAAAGGCATTCGCACGTGAATCTCTACGTTGACGAAATCCTGCAGCAGCTGGCGAAGCCTGCGTCCGGCTGCGCAGCCGCCGTAAGATCAGACTGCGCGTTGTGTCAGGACGGATGCGGCGTATGCATTAGCGACTGCTGCGCCCGAGCGCGGACCGGTCGACGCAGGCTTCGCCAGCTGCTACATGGATCGTGTAACGGCTCCGCGACAGGTACAGTCATCAGCGGTAATCAGGGAAGGTATTCAGATGACTGTTTTTGAGATGTTGCATCAATGGCCATTCGGTCCAATGGATTGGCTGGTGATCGGGTTGGGCATCGCCCTGGCCTACATCGTGTTTGGCATCGCCGGCTTCGGCACGGCGTTGGTGGCGGGGCCGATTCTGATTCTGTTCATGCCGCTGTCGAAAATCGTGCCGTTGCTGGTGCTGCTCGATTTTGTCGCGGCGTTCGGAAATCTGCTGCCCTCGCGACGCGATGTGGCGAAGCCCGAGTTGTTGCGGTTGCTGCCGTGCATGGCGGTGGGCTGCACGCTGGGGGTGATCTTTCTGTTGAACCTGAAATCCGACGTGTTGCTGCTGTTGATGGGGCTGTTTATCAGCGTGTACGCGATTTACAGCCTGTGGGTCAAAACCCGGCCGACACAGTTGTCTGCCGGCTGGGCGGTGCCGATGGGCACGGTGGGCGGGATGTTCGGGGCGTTGTTTGGCAGTGGCGGCTTTTTATATGCGATCTATTTGAACAGTCGCCTGCCCAAAGAGGCGGCCCGGGCGACCCAGAGTGCGCTGATCAGTTGCAGCACGGTGGTGCGGTTGAGCCTGTTTGCCATCGCAGGCGTGTATGCCGAGCTACCCTTGTTGGTGTTGGCCCTGTGTTTGTTACCGGCCATGGCCCTGGGGTTATGGATCGGGCGGCGGTTGACCATGAGGTTGTCCCGCGAAGCGTTTGTGCGGCTGGTGACGTGGTTGGTATTGGCCAGCGGGATTGCCTTGATCGGGCGGTACTTGAGTGCTTGACCCGATTTCGTCAGGTATTAAGCTGCCGGCCGTCCTGACGCCTTCGCGGGCAAGCCCGCTCCCACATGATCTTGGTCGTACGCACATTTGTGCTCACCAGAGATCCCTGTGGGAGCGGGCTTGCCCGCGAAGGCGCCAGTACGAATACCGCAGAACATCCATTTGACGCAGCAGGCTTGCACCATGAATTCACAAAGCATCATCGTCCCGAAAATCTCCACGTTGCCGGTGCACGAGCCCCGGGCTCGCGCGGTCGTGCGGTGGCTGGTGCGCAAGAACATCATCAATGAAGAGCTGACCACCTGTGGCCGCACGGGCAATCGCATGGCCCACGCCATCGCCGAAGGTGCGCGCGATGTGGTCCTGCATCCAGAGGCCCTGCCGTTCGGCGAGCCGATCAATGGCCTGGAGATCGTCACCAAGCGCTGCATCTATACACCGGCCAAAGGTTTCCTGGGCGAGGCGGGCTGCGCCGAGTGCCGCAAGGAAGTAGGCGAAGCCTTGTTCGAAAGCCTGGAAGACTGGATGCCGGGCCGCACCGATAACTTCACCTGCCCTGAATGCGGGCATGAAGATGACATCAACGGATTTCTGTTCCTGCAGGAATGCGGCTTTTCCAACCTGGGTTTTATCTTCAACAACTGGGCTGAAGCCGGGTTCAAGCAGAGCTTTATCGACGAGTTTGCCGATTGGCTCGATCAGCCGGTCATCTGGGTGAAAGTCGAACTGTAGGAGCACAGCTTGCTGGCGATGGCGGACTTAAGGACGCCATCGCGGGCAAGCCTTGCTCCTACAGAATTCGGCGTTAAATACCCGTCGATCGACCGTGTCGATAATAGACAGAGTTTTACATTGAACCCGAGGGGGTGTCTGACTATAATGGCGCGCTTCCATTTTCCCGCTCGGGAGCCCCCGCGATGCTGCGTATCAGCCAAGAAGCTCTGACATTCGACGACATTCTCCTAGTGCCCGGTTATTCCGAGGTGCTTCCTAACGAAGTCAGTCTCAAGACCCGCCTAACCCGTGGCATCGAGCTGAACATTCCTCTGGTTTCTGCCGCCATGGACACCGTTACTGAAGCCCGTCTGGCAATCGCCATGGCTCAGGAAGGTGGCATCGGCATCATCCACAAGAACATGACCATCGAGCAGCAAGCTGCCGAAGTGCGCAAGGTCAAGCGTTACGAAGCCGGCGTGGTCAAGGACCCGATCACGATCGAGGCGGATGCCACGGTTCGTGAACTGTTCGAACTGACCCGCATGCACAACATCTCCGGCGTTCCGGTACTGCACGATGGCGACCTGGTCGGCATCGTCACTTCCCGTGACGTGCGTTTCGAAAACCGTCTGGACGCCCGTGTCCGTGAAGTGATGACGCCGAAAGAGCGTCTGGTCACGGTCAAGGAAGGCGCCGACAAGAACGACGTTCGCGAGCTGTTGCACAAGCACCGCATCGAACGCGTGCTGATCGTCGACGACAAATTCGCCCTCAAGGGCATGATGACCGTCAACGACATCGAAAAAGCCAAAGCCTACCCGCTGGCCAGCAAGGACGATCAAGGTCGTCTGCGCGTTGGCGCGGCAGTCGGTACCGGTAAAGACACCGGTGATCGCGTCGCTGCCCTGGTCAATGCCGGCGTTGACGTGGTGGTGGTCGACACCGCTCACGGTCACTCCAAAGGCGTGATCGACCGCGTTCGCTGGGTCAAACAGAATTTCCCTGAAGTGCAGGTCATCGGCGGCAACATCGCCACCGGCGCTGCCGCCAAGGCCCTGGCCGAAGCAGGCGCTGACGCAGTCAAGGTCGGTATCGGCCCTGGCTCGATCTGCACCACCCGTATCGTCGCCGGTGTCGGCGTCCCGCAAATCAGTGCCATCGCCAACGTCGCCGCTGCCCTCGAAGGCACTGGCGTTCCGTTGATCGCCGACGGCGGCATCCGTTTCTCCGGTGACCTGTCCAAGGCCATCGTTGCCGGTGCCTCCTGCGTAATGATGGGCTCGATGTTCGCCGGTACTGAAGAAGCACCGGGCGAAATCGAACTGTTCCAGGGTCGTTCGTACAAGGCTTACCGTGGCATGGGCTCGCTGGGCGCCATGTCCCAGGCTCAAGGCTCCTCCGACCGTTACTTCCAGGATTCTTCGGCAGGCGCCGAGAAGCTGGTTCCGGAAGGTATCGAAGGCCGTGTTCCTTACAAGGGCACCCTGAGCGCCATCATCCATCAACTGATGGGCGGCCTGCGTTCCTCGATGGGTTACACCGGCAGTGCCGACATCGAAGAAATGCGCACCAAGCCTGAGTTCGTGCGGATCACCGGCGCTGGCATGGCCGAGTCCCACGTTCACGACGTACAGATCACCAAAGAAGCGCCAAACTACCGCGTAGGTTGAGCCTTCAAGCAAATCGTTAAGCAACCGGGGCTGTTCTATTCAGCCCCGAGTTGTTTCTGAATCACGACTGTTTCTGACTTACTTAGACGAGACTGAATCATGGCCCTCGACATTCACGCTCACCGCATCCTGATCCTCGACTTCGGTTCCCAGTACACCCAGCTGATTGCCCGCCGCGTGCGTGAAATCGGCGTGTACTGCGAACTGCATCCGTTCGACATGGACGACGAAGCGATCCGCGAATTCGCGCCAAAAGGGATCATCCTCGCCGGCGGCCCAGAGTCTGTACACGTTGCCGACAGCCCCCGCGCACCACAAGCCGTCTGGGACCTGGGCGTACCGGTCTTCGGTATCTGCTACGGCATGCAGACCATGGCTGAACAGCTTGGTGGCAAGGTTGAAGGTTCCGAGCTGCGTGAGTTCGGTTATGCCCGTGTCGACGTGGTCGGCAAGAGCCGCCTGCTCGACGGCATCGAAGACCACATCGACGCTGACGGCCTGTTCGGCCTCGACGTCTGGATGAGCCACGGTGACAAGGTCACCAAGATGCCGGAAGACTTCCACATCCTGGCCAGCACCCCGAGCTGCCCGATCGCCGGTATGTTCAGCGACACGCGCGGTTACTACGGCGTGCAGTTCCACCCGGAAGTGACCCACACCAAACAGGGCGGTCGCATCCTGTCGCGCTTCATCCTCGACATCTGCGGCTGTGAAGCCCTGTGGACGCCGTCGAAAATCGCTGAAGACGCCATCGCTCAGGTGCGTGCCCAGGTCGGTACCGACAACGTACTGCTCGGCCTGTCCGGCGGTGTGGACTCTTCGGTTGTTGCCGCGTTGCTGCACAAAGCCATTGGCGACCAACTGACCTGCGTCTTCGTCGACAACGGCCTGTTGCGTCTGCACGAAGGCGAGCAAGTGATGGCCATGTTCGCCGAGAACATGGGCGTCAAAGTGATTCGCGCCAACGCTGAAGATCAGTTCCTGAACAACCTGGCCGGCGAGTCCGACCCGGAGAAGAAGCGCAAGATCATCGGCCGTACCTTCATCGATGTATTCGATGCCCAGTCCAACAAACTGGATAACATCAAGTACCTCGCACAAGGAACTATCTACCCGGACGTGATCGAGTCGGCTGGCGCCAAAAGCGGCAAGGCACACGTCATCAAGTCGCACCACAACGTGGGTGGCTTGCCGGAAGAGATGAACCTCAAGCTGGTTGAACCGCTGCGTGAGCTGTTCAAGGACGAAGTCCGTCGCCTGGGCCTGGAACTCGGCCTGCCGTACGACATGGTCTACCGTCACCCGTTCCCGGGCCCGGGCCTGGGTGTGYGGATCCTCGGTGAAGTGAAGAAGGAATACGCCGACCTGCTGCGTCGCGCCGACCACATCTTCATCGAAGAACTGCGCAAAGCCGACTGGTACCACAAGGTCAGCCAGGCGTTCGTGGTGTTCCAGCCTGTGAAATCGGTTGGCGTGGTTGGCGATGGCCGTCGTTACGCCTGGGTCGTTGCCCTGCGTGCCGTGGAAACCATCGACTTCATGACCGCACGTTGGGCGCACCTGCCTTACGAACTGCTGGAAACCGTCAGCGGCCGGATCATCAACGAAATCGAAGGCATCTCCCGCGTCACTTACGACGTGTCGAGTAAGCCGCCGGCGACGATTGAGTGGGAGTGATCCTGCACAAACCTTGAAGGTTTGATCGCTGGATAAAAAAGCCGTGTGAGCGTGAGTTCACACGGCTTTTTTCATGGGGCCGCTTTGTCGTTTGGCGAGCCTGCGTCCCGTCGTCACGGGCGCTTTGCTGTTTCTTTCACAACTGCGGGTGTATCGTATTCGCCTTTTGCGGGCCTTGGGCCTGCCGCTTTTCATGTGAGGTAGTTGAGTTCATGTCGTTTACCCGTCGCCAAATCCTCGGTGGCCTGGCCGGTCTTGTTGTCGTTGGTGTCGGAGCCGGGGGCGCGTCGCGTTACTGGCTGGGCAAGATGGCCGATGCTGACGCGGGCCACGACTATGAGCTGATCGCCGCACCGCTGGACGTTGAGCTGGTGCCGGGGCACAAGACCGAGGCCTGGGCATTTGGACCGTCGGCACCGGGCACTGAATTGCGTGCCCGACAGGGCGACTGGTTGCGGGTGCGGTTTATCAACCACCTGCCCGTCGCGACCACTATTCACTGGCACGGCATCCGCCTGCCGCTGGAGATGGACGGCGTACCTTACGTCTCGCAACTGCCGGTGTTGCCGGGTGAGTATTTCGACTACAAGTTCCGTGTGCCGGACGCCGGCAGCTACTGGTATCACCCGCATGTGAACAGCAGCGAAGAACTCGGCCGCGGGCTGGTCGGTCCGCTGATTATCGAAGAGCGCGAACCCACCGGTTTCAAGTATGAAAAAACCCTCAGCCTAAAGAGCTGGCACGTCGATGAAGAGGGCGCGTTCGTCGCCTTCAGCATCCCTCGTGAAGCGGCGCGTGGCGGCACGGCGGGGCGCTTGTCGACCATCAATGGCGTCTCGCAAGCAGTGATCGACTTGCCGGCCGGGCAGATCACCCGAGTGCGCCTGCTGAACCTCGACAACACGCTGACCTATCGCCTGAACATTCCTGGCGTCGAAGCGCAGATTTACGCACTGGACGGCAACCCGATCGAGCCCCGCCCGTTGGGCAAGGAGTACTGGCTTGGCCCGGGAATGCGTATTTGCCTGGCAATCAAGGCGCCGGCCGCTGGTGAAGAACTGGCCCTGCGCAACGGCCCGGTACGTTTGGGTACGTTCCGTTCGGTGGCCAACACCGACGCGCCGACCCAATGGCCGCCTGCGTTGCCCGCCAACCCGATTGCCGAACCGGACCTGGCCAATGCCGAGAAACTCAACTTCAATTTCGAATGGGTCGGTTCGGTGTCGGTGAACGTCGACAACGGCAAACCGCCGAGCCTGTGGCAGATCAACGGCAAGGCCTGGGACATCACCGACAAAACCTGTGCCGACCGCCCGATTGCCAAGCTTGAAAAGGGCAAGAGCTACATTTTCGAATTCAAGAACATGACCCAGTACCAACACCCGGTTCACTTGCACGGCATGAGTTTCAAAGTCATCGCCTCGAACCGGCACAAGGTCATTCCGTATTTCACCGACACGTATCTGTTGGGCAAGAACGAGCGTGCGCAAGTGGCGTTGGTGGCGGATAACCCCGGCATCTGGATGTTCCACTGCCATGTGATTGATCACATGGAAACCGGCCTGATGGCCGCCATCGAGGTGGCGTGATGCGTCAGATTCGTCCCGCAGCCATCATCGACCGCAGCCGAGATCGCGACTTTATGCGCGAAGCGCTGGCCCTGGCGGCCCAAGGTGCCGCGCTTGGCGAAGTGCCGGTGGGCGCGGTGCTGGTGCAGGACGGTGAAGTCATCGGTCGCGGCTTCAATTGCCCGATCAGTGCCAGCGACCCGAGTGCCCATGCTGAAATGGTCGCGATCCGCGCCGCTGCGCAAGCGGTGAACAACTATCGCCTGCCGGGCAGCACGCTGTACGTGACCCTTGAGCCGTGCAGCATGTGCGCCGGGCTGATCGTGCATTCGCGGATTGCGCGGGTGGTGTATGGCGCCCTGGAACCCAAGGCGGGGATTGTGCAGAGCCAGGGGCAGTTCTTTACCCAGGGCTTTTTGAATCACCGGGTGTTGTATGAAGGCGGGGTGTTGGCGGAAGAATGCGGGGCTGTATTGAGCGAGTTCTTCAAGGCCCGCCGCGCGAAACCAGCAGACTAAACACGTAAACCCTGAAGCTGTAGGAGCCGAGCTTGCTCGCGATGGCGGCTGTACAGTCAACAATGATGTTGAATGTCAGACCGCTATCGCGAGCAAGCTCGGCTCCTACGGGTTATGCGTTATTTACGGGCGACGATGACCGCACGCATCGGCGCCGGCAGCCCTTCGATCGTCTTGCTGTGATCGTCCGGGTCCAGGAAATCACTCAGCGACTGATACTTCATCCACTCCGTCCCGCGCTGTTCCTCGACCGTGGTCACGCTCACGTCCACACAACGCACATCCGTAAACCCGGCACGGCGCAACCACAACTCCAGCGCCGGCACCGAGGGCAGGAACCAAACGTTACGCATCTGCGCGTAGCGGTCTTCCGGTACCAGCACCTGCTGCTGATCGCCTTCGATCACCAGCGTTTCCAGCACCAGTTCACCGCCCTTGACCAGGCAATCTTTCAGCGCCAGCAAATGCTCGATCGGCGAGCGACGATGGTAGAACACACCCATCGAAAACACCGTGTCGAAGCCTTCCAGCTCCGGCGGCAAGTCTTCGAACGGAAACGGCAGGTGCCAGGCATTCGGCTCGGACAGGTAACGCTGCACGGCCTGGAACTGGCAGAAGAACAGCCAGTTGGGATCGACACCGATCACGCTGTCGGCACCGGCACCGAGCATGCGCCACATGTAATAACCGTTGCCGCACCCGACATCGAGAATGCGCTTGCCCTTCAAATCCAGATGCGGCGCAACCCGCGACCACTTCCAGTCCGAACGCCATTCGGTGTCGACGTGCACGCCAAACAAATCAAACGGCCCTTTGCGCCACGGCGACAACCCCATCAGCGCGGTACGCATCTGCGCGCGTGTTGCATCGTCGCACTCAGTGTCCAGCATCAGGCCATTGAGCAAGTCGACGACCCTCGGCTGGATCTTCGGCAGTGCGTCCAGCGCACTTTGCCAGCGCTCCAGGTCGCCGTGCCCCTTTTCCATTTTCTTGTCGAGTTGTGCTTGCAGGGTGTTGGCCCATTCAGCAAGCGGTGTGCCGGCCAGACGGCGGGCGAGGGGGGACAGATCAATCATGGCAAGGCAATCAACGAGGCAAAGTTAAGACACTGGAACCACGGCATGACTTTCGAGAACCCGGCGGCCAGCAGGCGCTCGCGGTGTTCTTCGAGGCTGTCAGGCTTCATGACGTTTTCGATGGCGCTGCGCTTCTGGGCAATTTCCAGTTCGCTGTAACCGTTGGCGCGCTTGAAGGCGACGTGCAGGTCGGTCAGCAGCGCGTGTTCTTGCGGGTCATTGAAGCGCAGCTTCTCCGACAGGATCAGTGCGCCGCCCGGCAGTAACGACTGGCGAATGCGCGAGAGCAACGCGGTGCGCTGCTCCGGAGCGATGAATTGCAGGGTGAAGTTCAGCGCCACTACCGAGGCGGGCTGGAAGTCGAGGGCGAGGATGTCGCCTTCAATCACTTCCACCGGCAACAACTCCTGGAACATCGAGTCCTGGGCGTTGAGGTATTCGCGGCAACGCTCGACCATGGCGGCGGAGTTATCCACAGCGATGACGCGGCAACCGTCGGTGCGCACATGACGGCGCAAGGCCTGGGTCACGGCGCCCAGCGACGAGCCGAGGTCGTAGAGCACGCTGTTGG
The DNA here is from genome assembly GCF_056405815.1 of Pseudomonas sp. P1_F1_2. NCBI lineage: Bacteria > Pseudomonadati > Pseudomonadota > Gammaproteobacteria > Pseudomonadales > Pseudomonadaceae > Pseudomonas > Pseudomonas sp. P1_F1_2. Next base: position 20,976 of record NZ_JBFUBK010000082.1, read on the forward strand.
GCTGGGCGAATTGCGCGGCGAGCACGCCGAGGTTTTCAACGATGGTCGGATAACCCGGCACCGAGCGCTTGATCATGTCCGGGAACACCCGCACCACGTCCTCGTTAAAGGCGAAGTCGGGTACCTGGGCCAAAGGCTGGGCGAAAAGGCGATCGGATTCTTTGCTCACGGCGGTTCCAGCGGCATGGGTGGAAAAGGCCGGCATTTTAGCCAAATTGACGGGGGGATGCGCGGGTTGTCTGATAAACCGCTGGGCRGATCTGGATCTTGTGTTTATAGGGAGATCGCTTTCGCGGGCAAGCCCGCTCCCACAAGTACAGCGCTATCCCTGTGGGAGCGGGCTTGCCCGCGATGGACTCAACGCGGTTTCTGGGTGAACGCCGACGCCGTAATCCCCCATTGCCCCAGCCAGTAGCTGAGGATGATCACGTAAGGCGCCGCATCGAACGGTGCGACAAAGCGGCTGATGCCAATCACGCTGTCGGAGAACACAAACGCCAGCGCGCCTGCCGCCGCCAGCAGCGCCGAGCGTTTCGGCACATCGGAGCCCAGTCGGGCCAGGGCTCGCCAGAGCATTGCGCTGATGGCCAGGCCATAGACAATTACCGGGACCAGCAACGGGCCCAAACCGTGGGAAATCAGAATCCCCAGCAGCACCGCACCCACGGCCAGCGCGATGATCAAGGGCAGCAACGCCAACCGGCGACAATCGCTCAAGTAGGCTTTCAAGTACGCCAGATGCGCGACCAGAAACGCGCCGAGGCCAAACACAAACAAGTCCCCCGGCCACGCCAGCAACACGTCGCCGAGCAGCGAGAAAATCAGGCCAAGGCTGATCCAGCGGCGATAGTCGCTGGGCGGCGCGTCGTGCAGCCAGCCGAGCAGGGCCAGCACCGGCAACGGTTTGACCAGCAGGCAAAGCAACGCGGCATGCACACTCACGCCATATAGAAAGGTCACCGCGCCCATCAACGCCAGAATCAGCCAGCCCATGATCAGTTAACCGAAATCGCGCAATCGAAGGTTTCCACCGGCAACACTTCCGGGGCCCAGGGTTGTTGCGATGTCAGGCGTAAACGCCCGGTGCCGGCGGCGAAGGCCTGAAAGCGCCAGGTCGAAATACCGGCGCTGCCGACGATGCCGGCATCTTCCGGATTGCTGTACACCTCGGGGCTGAGCGCATGCAGCACACCACCGGCCGAATCCTGGATTGCCCAGCGATAACCCGTAGTTGGGTTGCTCGGCAGGGTCAGGATCAGGTTTTGCCCGCTGTTGAGTTTCACCGGGCATTGGCTTTGTTTTTCCACGGTCACGTTCTGTTTCGGCTGCGTGGCGCAGGCGGCCAGCAAGGAAAGGGCGAGGGGGACAAACAAGCGAGTGGGGGACATAAGGTCAGCGGCTCCGGCATTCACGACGAACGGCGAGCATAACTGAAGATGAGACAAAGTGTGACAGCATGGCGGGAGATGATCGTTCCCACGCTCTGCGTGGGAATGCCGCCCGGGACGCTCCGCGTCCCATCACAAGCGTGACGCGGAGCGTCACAGGATGCATTCCCACGCGGAGCGTGGGAACGATCAGGTTACGAGGTCAGAACAATATCTTCGCCACATCCGCAAAGCGCTTGGCGAAATGCACGGTGATCCCTTCCTTCAGATAGTCCGGCAGTTCATCAAAACTGCCACGGTTAGGCTCCGGCAGAATCAACTCGAAAATCTTCTGCCGCCGCGCCGCAATCACCTTCTCGCGCACCCCGCCAATCGGCAGTACATGCCCGGTCAACGTCAGCTCGCCGGTCATGGCCACGCCTTTTTTCGGCGGCTGGTTCCGCGCGAGCGAGAGCAGGGCGCTGGCCATGGTCACGCCGGCGCTCGGGCCGTCTTTCGGGGTGGCGCCTTCCGGGACGTGCAAGTGGACGAACGCCTCGTCGAAGAATTTCGGATCTCCGCCAAACGACTTCAGGTTGGAGCTGACGTAGCTGTAGGCGATTTCCGCCGACTCTTTCATCACGTCGCCCAGTTGCCCGGTGAGTTTGAAGCCACGGTTCAGCGTGTGGATCCGGGTCGCTTCGATCGGCAAGGTCGCGCCGCCCATGCTGGTCCAGGCCAGACCGGTAATAACGCCGGTGCCGGACAGCACTTGCTCGTTGCGGAACACCGGATGACCGAGTGAGGCTTCAAGGTCCTTCGGCGCGATTTTGATCACCGCTTTCGGTTCTTCGATCAACTTCACCACGGCTTTGCGCACCAGTTTGCCCAGTTGTTTTTCCAACTGACGCACCCCGGCTTCACGGGCGTAACCGTCGATCAAGGCTTTGAGGGCGCTGTCGCTGATGCTCAGGCTGCCTTTGGACACGCCGGCCTTTTCCAATTGTTTGGGCCACAGGTGACGCTTGGCGATGGCGATTTTTTCTTCGGTGATGTAACCCGACAGGCGAATCACTTCCATCCGGTCGAGCAATGGGCCGGGGATCGAGTCCAGGGTGTTGGCGGTGCACACGAACAGCACTTTCGACAGGTCCAGACGCAGGTCCAGGTAGTGGTCGAGGAATTCGACGTTCTGTTCCGGGTCCAGCGTTTCCAGGAGCGCCGAGGCCGGGTCGCCCTGGTAGCTTTGGCCCATCTTGTCGATTTCGTCGAGCATGATCACCGGGTTCATCACTTCGACGTCTTTCAACGCCTGGACGAGTTTGCCCGGCTGGGCGCCGATGTAGGTGCGGCGGTGGCCCTTGATCTCGGCTTCGTCGCGCATGCCGCCGAGGCTGAAGCGATAGAACGGCCGGCCAAGGGATTCGGCGATGGACTTGCCGACGCTGGTTTTACCCACGCCGGGCGGGCCGACCAGCAACACGATGGAGCCGCTGATCTCGCCTTTATAAGCACCCACGGCGAGGAATTCGAGAATGCGGTCCTTGATGTCGTCGAGGCCTGCGTGGTGTTTGTCGAGCACTTTGCGCGCGTGTTTGAGGTCGAGTTTGTCCTCGCCGTACACGCCCCACGGCACCGAGGTGGCCCAGTCGAGGTAGTTGCGGGTGACCGCGTACTCGGGCGAGCCGGTCTCAAGGATCGACAGCTTGTTCATTTCCTCTTCGATGCGTTTCTGCGCCTGCGCCGAGAGCACTTTGCCGGTCAGGCGTTGTTCGAACTGCTCGATGTCGGCGCTGCGGTCATCCTTGGTCAGGCCCAGCTCTTGCTGAATGACTTTGAGCTGTTCCTTGAGGAAGAATTCGCGCTGATGCTCGCCGATCTTGCGGTTAACTTCGGCGGAAATCTCTTTTTGCAAGCGCGCGACTTCGACTTCCTTGCGCAGCATCGGCAGGACTTTTTCCATGCGCTTGAGCATCGGTACGCAGTCGAGCACTTCTTGCAGCTCGCTACCAGTAGCCGAAGTCAGGGCGGCGGCGAAGTCGGTCAGGGGCGAGGGGTCGTTGGGGCTGAAGCGGTTGAGGTAGTTTTTCAGCTCTTCGCTGTACAGCGGGTTGAGCGGCAGCAGTTCCTTGATCGCGTTGATCAACGCCATGCCGTAGGCCTTGACCTCATCGGTCGGCTCGGTGGGTTGGTGCGGGTACTCGACTTCCACCAGGTACGGTGGGCGATGGTGTTTGAGCCAGGTTTTGATGCGCACCCGGGTCAGGCCCTGGGCGACGAATTGCAGTTTGCCGTTTTCGCGACTGGCGTGGTGGACCTTGACCAGTGTGCCGTACTCGGGGAGTGCGTCGGTGTTGAAGTGGCGCGGGTCTTCCTGGGGGGCGTCCATGTAGAACAGGGCCAGGGCGTGGTGATCGGCTTTGCTGACCAGGTCCAGTGTTTCAGCCCACGGTTCTTCGTTGACGATGACCGGCAGTACTTGGGCCGGGAAGAAGGGGCGATTGTGGATCGGGATGATGTAGACCTTGTCCGGCAGGTTTTGGCCGGGCAGGGCGAGGCCTTTGCCGGTGGTGTGGTGTTCGATTTGTTCGGCTTCGTCGTACTCGCTTGGGTCTTCGGGGAATTCTTGCTGGTCGCTCATGGGGCACCTGCGCAATGGGGTATGGGTGTTAGATGGGGCAGGTGGGGGGTGGTTTCAATGGCCCCGGATATTTCCAGATGTGTGTTCAGGGGCGGGACAGATTCAGGGATCTTAACGGCAGGCAGTGTGCCGCTCGCTCAAAACAGGTGACGCGCCAGCCGCCTGGGCCCATCGCCCGCTTGATCAAAAATCCATCGTTCTATCCCTGGCACTGTGCGCAGCGCTGCAAATGCTGCCGACTTATGTTGCTCTGTGCATATCACATGCACGTTGGGCCCGGCGTCCACTGTTGCACACACCTCCAAACCCTCACCGCGCAGTTGCCGCACCCGCTCCAGAATCCGCAAGGTTGCCGGTTTCCAATAGAAAATCGGAGGCTGTGAAGTCATGGCAATCATGTGCAACTCCACGGCTTCGCGCTCCACAACAGCGGCCAATGCGTTGAAATCCCGGCTCACAATCGCTTGGCGGACAGTCGCCAGGCGTTCCGGCAGAAGGTCCAGTCGAGTCGGGTAAAAGGGGCTGCTGTTGGCGAGAAGATGACCTTGACGGGAGCTGACAGTTTTAGGTGTGGCGTCGACGATGGCGATCAAGTCATGCAGCGGCCAATGCTGCCCCGCAGCGAGTTGGACCGGCTCGCAGAGCTGCCGGCTATCGCCAGGCCATTGGACAAACCCGCCCAGCACCGAGCGCGCCGCCGAGCCAGAGCCGGACAGGCGCGCCAGTCTGCCGAGATCGGGGCTGTCGAGTGATTGCCCGCAGCGCAGGGCGAATGCCACTGCCAAGGCACTGAAACCCGACGCTGACGAGGCAATGCCCGCACCCGTCGGGAAGTTGTTGGTCGTGGCGATGCGCAACGGTGTCCAGTCATCGAAGTACTCGCGCAAGGGTTGCAGATGGCGTTCGATTCCAAGGCGCAGTGAGGTTTGTGCCACAACCAATAGGCCGCTGGCGGTTTTCCACATGATTTCATCGGCAGCGCCCTTCGTCCGGGGCGACAACGTGCAGAAGCTGAGGCACTGACTCAGGGTCATGGAGATTGAGGGATTGTTGGGGAGCGTCTGCCGCGCATCGCTCATGCCCCAATACTTGATGAACGCGATGTTGCTGGGCGAAGAAACGCTGATCCGATTCATTGCACTTGGACCTCCAGGCCGCCCACCGCTAATGGGGCATCGATTCTGCGATAGTGGGCCAGTTCCGGTAGCGCCGGCGCGTCGACCACCAATAGTGCTCCGGCCTGGTCCCCGGAGAGGGCGCCAGCCCCGCAAATTTTTGCTGCACCACCGGCTGCTTCAATGGCGCGGATCACTTGCACAACGGCTTTGGGCACCACGCCCAGACATTCCAGGGCCGCTTCATAGTCGTGTACCAACGCCTTGAGTGTGTCAGGTGCCGGACTGCGGGACTGCAACAGCGTGCGAAAGCGTTCGGCACAGCTGTGCATGCTTGCCAATAGTGGGTTATCCCGGCCTTCGAGCTGGTGTCGGGTGGCGGCGATGACATGCCCGGTACTCTCGCGAGCGGCTCCGGTGTGGTAGATCTCAATGCCGTGCAATTGCAGATGTACCGTGCTCTCGGGCCACGAAATCATCTTGAACCGGTTTCCCGCTTCGCGGCGTCGTTCGACCATGCCACCCAGCAAGCAAGTGTTGTGATCGATCCCTGACGGCAGCCCATGTTGGTAACGTTCAACGCGCATGGCTAGCGGTTGCAGCGGATGCCGTTGCGGCGACAACTTGAAGAGGCGCAACAACGCCGCTGACAGGCTGACCGCCAGTGCTGCCGAACTGCCGAAGCCTGCGTCCAGCGGAATGCTCGATTGCACTCGTAGCGTGCAGCCGCGTATGTCTTCTAGCGCCAGTTTGAGCAGAACTTCGCCCACAGCACATTTGACCAAGTGATCAACGTCGTTTCCTCTGACGCCGATAAAGGTGTGTGTCTGGGGATCGTTTCGAAAGCATACCCAGCGTTGGCGCACTTCCCGGACGTAATCGAGCAGGGCGCCCGTGCTGTATTGCCGATGGATTTGCAGCTCGGGTAACTGAATTTCAATCTGATCATCGTCGCGCTCACGCACCTGCACGGTGCAATACAGCCCCAAGGTAGTAGCGAACACCGGGCAACCCTGCAACGCCGCGTGCTCGCCAATCAGAATAATCTTTGCGGGAGCGCGTGCTTGCACAGCAACCGGTGCCATGACTCAACGCCCCCATTGCACATGAGCTTTTACCAAATGATGTGCTGCTTGCGCCGCCATGATGGACAACTCACCCGCCAGCACCAGCGCTCCGATTATTTCTGCCAAACGCAAAGTGTCGACTCCAGGTTTTTTGGCGCCCGGGACAATCCCCATCAACGCCAGTGCTTCGCGTTGAGTGCACAAACCGGTGCCGCCGCCGACAGTCCCCAGTGGTGTGTCGGGCAACAGGATCGAGGCGTAGAGGGCGCCATGCTCGCGCGCTTCGAGGCAGGTAATGCCGCAAGCACTTTCTGCTACTTGAGCGACATCTTGTCCGGTGGCGATAAAGACAGCCGAAAGAATATTGGCGTGATGGGCATTACTGCCCATTGCCCCCGCCATTGCTGAGCCCAACAGGTTTTTGCGGTATTGGACGTCACACAACGAAGCCGAATCGGTTTTCAGGATGTCGTGCAGGATGTCAGCGCTCAGATGGGCTTCGGCAAAAATGCGTTTGCCCCGACCGTTGAGCACGTTAACCATCGCCGGTTTTTTATCGGTGCAGTAATTGCCTGAGATGCTGATGCAGGGTAGGCCGGTAGCGGGGCTGATCAGCTCGGTTATGGCCCGCTCGCAGGCAATGCTTGCCATGTTCATGCCCATGGCATCGGCACTGTGGAAGCGAAAACGCAGGTAGATCGTGGTGCCGACCAATGCGGGCACGATGTCCTGCAATACAAGGTGACGGCTGTTCTCTTCGCAGAGCTGTTTGATTTTGTCGTAGTTGTTTCGGACCCAGGCTACGAAAGCCTGTGACTGTACGATACCGCTGGAGCGAAACACCGGCGCTCGGGTGATGCCCACATCGTCGACGCGCACCACCGCGCCTCCGGCGGCGCGTAACGCGGCGCACCCTCGGGACACGCTGGCGATCAGTGCACCTTCGGTGGTCGCCAGTGGCGCAAAGACCGGTTCCTGGGCGGTAATCGCTTGCCCATTGACCAACAGGGGACCGGCAACGCCCAGCGGTATCTGAATAGCCCCGATGAAGTTCTCGCATTTTGCCGGGCGCGCATCAAACGTGTAATTGCCGATGGTGGTGAGTGAAGCCCCAGTGATCAATTGCAACGCCTCACGCCGAATGAAGGACGCTTGGTTGCGCGACAAGGTTTCAGGTAGTTGATGCAGGCGGACCTCACCCTTGGCCAAGGCCTCTATCCATTGAGCGTCGAATTGAGAGTGGGACATGAGTCACCCGGCGGGTCATTGAGTGCGCAAGGTGGTGCGCGTCCTGTTGATGATCTGCAGAACTGACCCAGGCAGGTACTGTCATTGTTGACAGTTTTTTATATCGATCGGCGATTGGACGGCACTCGTCGAGGCGTTCCGGACAGGCAATTAGCCCACATTGACCAAATGTGGGAGCGTCGCACCTCCGCTCCCACTGGGGATCAACGGTGTTGCGCGGGTTTGGGGAGTTCGAGGTTGTCCATCATTCGGTTCGCCGCCAGTTCGGCCAGCATGACGATTTGCTGAATGGCCATGGCGGTGTTGCGATGCGGGCCTTCCAGGTAGGCGGCAAAATCGCCGGCCATCACGCTGGCCTGGGCCAGGGATTCACAGGTGTGGGCCAAGAGGTCTTCGTCTTTGAGGTCCGGTGCAAGCATGAACATGGTGCTGGGTTTGCGGGTGGGCGGTGATTTCAGGGCTGCGGGGTTTAGGTAGTGATTCAGCGCGCGTTCGGCGGCTTCATTGAGTTTTTTGGAATCGATGGATTCGTAGGGGGAAACATCGTCGGTTTCGGGGGGATTTGGTGTTTCTTTGATCATGGTGAAGCTCCATTCGAAGATAGGGAGTTCGCCACGACTGCGACCAAGCAGTTGGGTGGCAAACCGTACGCAGGTTGGTCGACCAGGGAATGGAACCCGGCAGGGCCGAAGCCCTCCCACGCACAGCTCGCCATGAAGCAAGCACGAAAAGTGCGCCATTCTAAACCTGGGCGACCAAACCCGGTCGCTGAATTTGCAGCGACGCCCAAAGCCTATCGTCCCGGCTTCTGACCCAACAACCGACAGCGCTTGTCGGAAACCGCCGCCAGAGCAGCCACCGCTGTAGGACGTTCGCCGAATTTCCAGACCAACCACAACCCAAATGTGGGAGCGGG
>NZ_JBFUBK010000083.1:0-29305 GCF_056405815.1 Pseudomonas sp. P1_F1_2
CTCAGGTTTTACGACTGCTTCGCAGCCGAACGCAGCCTCGCTGGGGCTCGACAGCTGCTACGGGATCGTGCACGACCAACAATTTGATAACCCGGAGCAATCGTGATGCCTCACGTCCCTACCCTGCAGAGTTTCATCGCCGGTCGCTGGATCGGTCAACAAGGCGCACAGATCCTGCGCAGCGCCATCGACGGCCATGAAATCGCCCGCACTCACGAAGAGCGCCCGGATTTCGCCGAAGCCATCGAGCACGGCCGCCGCCAAGGCATCAGTGGCTTGATGGCGCTGGACTTCCAGCAACGCGCCCAACGTCTCAAGGCACTGGCCTTGTACCTGAGCGAGCGCAAGGAACAGCTGTACGCGATTTCCCACCACAGCGGCGCGACCCGTGCCGACAGCTGGATCGACATCGAAGGCGGCAACAGCACCCTCTTCACCTACGCCAGCCTGGGCTCGCGGGAATTGCCATCGGGCAACATCGTCCATGAAGGCCCGGCGATGCAGCTGAGCAAACTCGGGACCTTCACCGGCACGCACATTCTGGTGCCACGCGGTGGCCTGGCCGTGCACATCAACGCCTTCAACTTCCCGATCTGGGGCATGTTGGAAAAGTTTGCACCGAGCTTTCTCGCCGGCATGCCGTGCATCGTCAAACCGGCCAGCGCCACCAGCTACCTGACCGAAGCCGTGGTGCGCCTGATGGACGAATCCGGCTTGCTGCCACCGGGCAGCTTGCAGTTGATCATCGGCAGTACCGGTGACTTGCTCGACCGCTTGCAGGGCCAGGACGTGGTGACCTTCACCGGTTCCGCCGACACCGCCGCCAAGCTTCGGGTCAATCCGAACCTGATCCGCAACTCGGTGCCGTTCAATGCCGAAGCCGACTCGCTGAACTGCGCGATCCTCGCCCCGGACGTGACCCCGGACGACGAAGAATTCGAGCTGTTCATCAAGGAAGTCGCCCGGGAGATGACCACCAAGGCCGGGCAGAAATGCACCGCCATTCGCCGCGCCATCGTGCCGGCCAAACACATTGACGCGGTCGCGACCCGCTTGCGTGATCGCCTGGCCAAAGTCGTGGTCGGAGACCCGTCAGTGGAAGGCGTGCGCATGGGTGCGCTGGCGTCCCACGATCAGCAGAAAGACGTGGCCGAGCGCCTGGAAAGCCTGTTGCAGAGCAGCGACATGCTGTTCGGCGCCCGTGACGGTTTCGAACCGCGCGGCGAGAACGTCAGCCAGGGCGCGTTCTTCGCCCCGACCTTGCTGCAAGCTCGCGATCCGCACGCCGAAGGTGGCGCACACGATATCGAAGCGTTCGGCCCGGTCAGCACCCTGATGGCGTACGACGATCTCGACGAAGCCCTGGCGCTGGCCGCTCGCGGCAAAGGCAGCCTGGTGGCGAGTCTGATCACCAAGGATCCGCAGATCGCCGCCAAGGCCATCCCTGTCGCAGCGGCGTGGCACGGTCGCTTGCTGGTGCTGGATCGCAACTGCGCCGCCGAGTCCACCGGCCACGGCTCGCCACTGCCGCAACTCAAGCACGGTGGCCCGGGTCGTGCCGGTGGCGGTGAGGAACTCGGCGGTCTGCGCGCGGTGAAACACTACCTGCAACGCGCAGCGGTACAAGGCTCGCCGACCATGCTGGCCGCCGTCACCGGTGAATACGTACGCGGCGCCCAGGTCATCGAAACCGAGGTGCATCCATTCCGCCGGTTCTTCCAGGATCTGCAGATTGGTGAGTCGCTGCTGACCCACCGTCGCACCGTGACCGAGGCCGATCTGGTGAACTTCGGTTGCCTGTCCGGCGATCACTTCTACATGCACTTCGATGACATCGCCGCCAAGGAATCGCAGTTCGGCAAACGCATCGCCCACGGCTACTTCGTGCTGTCGGCAGCGGCCGGGCTTTTCGTTTCCCCAGCGCCGGGGCCGGTACTGGCCAACTACGGCCTGGATACATTGCGCTTTATCAATCCGGTGGGGATTGGCGACACGATTCAGGCGCGATTGACTTGCAAACGCAAAATCGATCAAGGCAAGAAGAGCCCGCAAGGCATTCCGCAAGGGGTGGTGGCGTGGGATGTTGAGGTGACTAACCAGCTGGGAGAGCTGGTGGCCAGTTACGACATTCTGACCCTGGTCGTTAAACGCGAGGATTGATCTCCACTGATCGTTCCCACGCTCTGCGTGGGAATGCAGCCCGTGACGCTCCGCGTCACAGTGGACGCAGAGCGTCCTAAGAGGCGTTCCCACGCAGAGCGTGGGAACGATCAATTTTGGGGTCAGTGCTGGCGCAACCACTCGATAAACAGTGCAAACAACTCCGACTGCGACCCGACCTGCAGTTTCAGGTACAGGTTCTTGCGGTGCATGCGCACGGTTTCCGGGGAAATGCTCAGTTGGCTCGCGGTGGATTTCACCGAGTGCCCCCTGAGCACCATGTGCGCCACTTCCCGCTCGCGTTCGGTCAGCACCTCGCAGCCAAAGTTTTCGAAGGCGCACTGCACGCGCTGCTTCAGATCATCACGCACACTTTCAATCACCGTGCTGCGCGCCAGGCCCCGACGGCCGAACTCGCTGATGAACTCGCGAACCAACGGCTCGACCGCCCGCAACAGGTTCAGTTGTTCCGCCCGCAGGCTTTCCCCACCAAAACCCTGAAACAGGCTGACCGAGACCTGGCTGTCATGGCCGGTATCGATCAGGTAAAAACTGTCCTCCGAACACCCGGCCTTCACGTAATAAGTCTTGTAGTACTCGCTGTCGAAGAAGTTGTCCGGGGCTATTTCCTCCAGGTGATAAAACCCTTCGGCCAAGCCCTGCTCCACCGCCAGGCAAAACGGGTCGAGCAGGTAACCACCGGAAAAATAACGGTCGATGATCGACTCCCGATACTCCTCCGGGATGCCGCGCTGATACAGCAACTGCGGCGGCCGGTCCTTGTGTTCGAGGCTGATCATCACCGACTCGATGGACACCAGGTGCCCGAACGCCGACGCCAGGTATTGCAGCGCATCAGGCTCGTCGACATGGGCGAATGCTTCGCGCATGTCGCCGTGCCATTTGTGCAACGCCCCGAAGGGCAATGCGATCAGCGTTTCGTCGTTGGGTTTGCTCATGCCCCGCAGTCTAGCGGGAGAACCGGCACCGGGTAACCGCAGATTGAGCGAATTCATTGCCCGAAGTACTGGCCGTTTTTCTCAAGTTCGGTCGCCACTTCAAGAATGCACACCCGCAGGATCTCGACGATTTCATCGACCTGGGCGCACGTCAGGATCAGCGGCGGCGACATGACGTTGAGGTGCATGATCGGCCGCACCAGCAAGCCGCGAGACTGGGCACGGGAGTGAATCATTTCGCCAATATTCACCTCGTCGGCAAACAACGCCTTGGTGCGTTTGTCGGCCACGAACTCCACGCACGCCATGAACTTCTGGCAGCGCACATCGCCCACCAGCGGCAAGTCGCTGAGCGTCGCCAGCCGTTCCTCCAGATAAGCGCCGACCACATCGACATGCGCCAGCAACTGTTCGCGCTCGATGATTTCGATGTTCTTCAGCGCCGCCGTGCAGCACACCGGATGACCGCTGTAGGTAAAACCGTGGGTAAAGCAGCGGCCCTTGCCGGGCTCGGCGATAACCTTCCAGATACGGTCGGAAAAAATGCACGCGCCCAGCGGCAGGTAGGCCGAGGTCAGGCCCTTGGCCGTGGTGATGATGTCGGGCTGCACGTCGAACAGATCATAAGACGCGAAGAACTTGCCCAGGCGACCGAACGAGGTCACCACTTCATCGGCCACAAACAGAATGTCGTAGCGCTGACAGACTTCCCACATGCGCTTGAGGTAACCCTTGGGCGGAATGATCACCCCGCCGGAACCCATGATCGGCTCGGCAAAGAAGCCCGCCACCTTGTCCGCGCCGATGGAAAGAATTTTGTCTTCGAACTCCTTGATCAGAAATTCGAGAAACTGCGCCTCGTCCATGCCGTCCGGTGCGCGGTACGGGTTGGGGTTGGACACGTGGTGAATCTTGTCGTTGGCGTAATCGAACTCCGGCACGCGGTCGGCGGCCTTGTTGCCGATCGACATCGTCAGCGTGGTGGAGCCGTGATACGCGTTAAAACGGGCGATGACGTGCTTTTTTTCCGGTTTGCCACGGCAGTTCTGGTAGTACTGAATCAGGCGGTACGCGGTGTCCACAGCGGTGGAGCCGCCAGTGGTCAGGAACACGTGGTCGAGATCGCCCGGCGCCAGGCTGGCGAGTTTTTCGCACAACTGAATGGCGACGTTGTTGGACATGTCGGAAAACGGATTCGAATACGCCAGTTGCCGCACCTGATCGGCAATCGCCAGGGCCATTTCCTCACGGCCCAAGCCGATGTTGGTGCACCACATGCCACCCACCGCATCGAGAAAACGGTTGCCCTGAGCGTCGTAGATGTAGGCACCGTCACCGGCCACAATGTTCAGCGCCCCCTGTTCGGCGTGCTCGTCGAACATGTGATAGCCGTGCATGTAATGGGCTTTATCGGCCTTGATCAAATGGGCGTCATTCACGGTCGGCAGTACTTTCAACGTTGGAGTAGCCATACAAAAACCTCAAACCGAAGGGTTAAACGATCAAATCCCGCTCTTCACCGTGCTCCAGACACGGGTAATGGCGCGCATCTCTTTCGCGTCCTGAGTCTTTTGCGGAAACAACCGCCGGCGGGTTTCTTCATCGGGATAAATCGCCAGGTTGTTGCGCACGTCGGCATCCACTAACGGGGTGGCCGCCGCGTTACTGTTGGCGTAATGAATGAAGTCGGTGACGTCGGCCATCACCTGCGGCTGCATCAAGTACTCGAGGAACTTGTGGGCATTGGCGACATGCGGGGCATCGGCGGGGATGTACATGTTGTCGAACCAGATCAGCGAACCTTCCTTGGGAATGAAATAGGCCAGTTTGATCTTCAACTTGGCTTCTTCGGCGCGGGCCATAGCCGTCGCGTAGTCGCCAGACCAGGTCATGGCCATGCAGACATCGCCATTGGGCAGGCTGGTCAGGTAGTTCACCGAATCGAACTTCTTGATGTAAGGCCTGACCGTCAACAGCAACTCTTGCGCGGCTTTCAGATCTTCCGGGGCCGCACTTCGCGGATCGCGTCCCAGGTACTTCAAGGCCAGGGGAATGACTTCAGTGGGCGCATCGACCAGGGTGACGCCGCAGTCGGCGAAGCGCGAGACGATTTTCGGATCGAAAATCATCGCCAGCGAACCGATTGGCGCATCCGGCATGCGTTCCTTGATCTTGTCGACGTTGTAAGTGATGCCGTTGCTGCCCCAGGTGTAAGGCGCGGAGTACACCGCTCCGGCATCAAAGCCCTGCAAGTCCTGCAAGACTTTCGGGTCAAGGTTGGTCCAGCCCGGCAGCAACTTCTTGTCCAGCGGCTGGAACACTTTGGCCTTGATCAAGGGCGGCGCAAGGGAGGCATTCAACACCACCAGATCGTAACCGGAGTGCCCGGTCAGCAACTTCGCCTGCACTGTTTCATAGGCATCAAACGTGTCGTAGATCACTTTGATGCCGGAGGCTTTCTCGAAATTGGCAATGGTTTTTTCGCCAATGTAATCGGCCCAATTATAAAGCCGCAGGGTATTGCTCTCGTTCACGTCGTCGGCGTGGGCATTCAATGTCAGCGGAACAAGCAACAGACTGGAAATCACCATGAGGGCCTTGCGCATAGCAAATTCACCTTATCAAGCGAAGTCGGTTCTGGATGACCGGTTGACGCCACTATTGAGCGATTGGGCAAACGGCACCATACCCCGAATGGGTGTGTGAACCGTTTGACCGGCAGCGCCGTGGTGCAACATGGCAAAAAGCAGCAGATTCGTTGACTCGTTTTGTCATAGCTCCCGCGCGGGCCGGGCGCTTAGAGTGGCTGCCGGACAAAACAGGCGGGGGCATTTCATGAGCGAGCTGATCAAACACGATCGAAACGAAGGCGTTTTGACGCTCACCCTTGACCGCCCCGACAAGCTCAATGCACTGAACAACAGCCTGTACACGCAGTTGGCCGACCGCTTGCTGGCCGCGGATGAAGACGACGACGTCGGCGTGATCGTGCTCACTGGTGGCCCCACGTGCTTTACCAGCGGCAATGACCTGGCGGACTTTCTCGAACATCCGCCGACGCATCTGGACAGCCCGGCGTTTCGCTTGATGAATGTCGTCATTCATCTGCAAAAGCCGCTGATCGCTGCTGTTTGCGGCGCGGCCATCGGCATTGGCACCACGTTGCTGATGCATTGCGATCAGGTGCTGGTCACGCGTAGCGCCAAGCTGCGCACGCCGTTTGTAAACCTGGGGTTGTGCCCGGAATTCGGTGCCAGCCTATTGTTGCCGCGCCTGCTCGGCCACGCTCGCGCCGCGCGTCTATTGTTATGGGGCGACAGCCTCGACGGCGCTGCGGCGGTCGCGTGTGGGCTAGCCAACGAACTGTTCGACGACGGCCAACAATGCCTCGCCGCTGCACAACTCCTGGCCCGGCGCCTGCTGGCATTGCCACAAGAATCCATGCGCCAGACCCGGCAACTGCTCAAACAGGCGTCGTTGCCTGAGCTCAAAGCCACCATTCGTCAGGAAAACCTGTTGTTCATCGAGCGCGTTAATTCGCCTGAAGCGCAAACAGCGTTGACCGCCCTACTCAATCGCAGTACAGAAAAGCATTCACCAAGAGGAAAGCCGTAATGAACACCCCGGATATTTTTGTTGTCAGCGCCGCACGTACCGCCATTGGCACCTTTGGTGGTTCGCTCAAAGACGTTCCGCTGGCCGACCTAGCGACCACGGCCGTCAAGGCCGCCCTGCAACGCTCCGGCGTAGACCCGGCGCAAGTCGGCCATCTGGTGATGGGCAGCGTGATCCCGACCGAAACCCGCGACGCCTACATCTCCCGCGTTGCCGCCATGAACGCCGGCATCCCGAAAGAAACCCCGGCCTACAACGTCAACCGCCTGTGCGGTTCCGGCCTGCAAGCGATCATCAATGCCGCGCAAACCCTGATGCTGGGCGATGCCGACATCGTCGTCGGTGCCGGCGCCGAATCCATGAGCCGCGGGCCTTACATCATGCCAGCCGCCCGCTGGGGTGCGCGCATGGGCAACATCCAGGCCATCGACTACATGCTGGGCATCCTGCATGACCCGTTCCACGGCATCCACATGGGTATCACCGCCGAGAACGTCGCCGAGCGCAACGGCATCACCCGTGAAATGCAAGACGCCCTGGCCCTGGAAGACCAGAAACGCGCGGCCTTCGCCATCGCCAATGGCTACTTCAGCGAACAAATCGTTGGCGTGGAAATCCGTGATCGCAAGGAAACCAAGCTGTTCAGCGTCGACGAACACCCTCGCGCTACCACGCTGGAACAACTGGCGGGCATGAAGCCAGCGTTCAAGAAAGACGGCTCGGTGACGGCCGGCAACGCTTCTGGCCTGAACGACGGCGCCGCTGCGCTGGTGATGGCCACCGGTGCCGCTGTACAGAGCAACAACCTGCGCCCGCTGGCCCGTCTGGTCAGCTACGCCCACGCCGGTGTTGAACCGGAATTGATGGGCCTCGGTCCGGTGCCTGCCACCCGCCTGGCGCTCAAGCGTGCCGGCCTGACCGTCGCCGACATGGACGTGATCGAAGCCAACATCGCCTTCGCCGCCCAGGCTTGTGCGGTCAGCCAGGAACTGGACCTCGACCCGGCTAAGGTCAACCCGAACGGTTCGGGTATTTCCCTGGGCCACCCGGTCGGCGCGACTGGCGCAATCATCGCCACCAAAGCCATCCACGAACTGCACCGCACCAACGGCCGTTATGCGCTGGTGACCATGTGCATCGGTGGCGGCCAGGGGATTGCGGCGATTTTTGAGCGGGTTTAAGCACTAAAACAACGAAGGCCGGTGATCGGGTAGATCACCGGCCTTTGTTCATTTCAAACCCCACGCCCTCAATACAGCTCTTTGTGTACCCGGTCCGAGCTCGACAGGTCGGCCACAAACTGCTGCGCGTCTTCTTCGGCCAAATGGCCGTACCTCATGGCAATGTTCACCAGCGCCTCATCGATGGCTCGCTCCAGGTGGCTTTTATTGCCGCACACATACACATGCGCGCCCTGACTGAGTAAGGCCCAAAGATAGGCACCGTGTTCGAGCATGGCATCCTGCACGTAATAGCGACGGTCAGCGTCTCGTGAAAACGCGGTGATGAGCTGATCCAGCACGCCCGTTTCCTGCCATTTTTCGAGGCGCGGCTGGTAGAGAAAGTCCGATGCCCGGCGTCGATCACCGAAGATCAGGCACGTTTGTGCAGGGCTGCTTTGTTGCTCTATCTGCTCCAGCAATGCGATCAACGGTGCAATGCCAGTCCCCGTGCCAATCAACACGACGGGATGATCGGCCTGTCGTGGCAGGTGAAAACGCACGTTGCTGCGGGCAAACACTTGAACCTGGGCAAGCTTGCCCGCCAGATGGCCGGTCGCGGTGCCGATACGCGGGCGGTCGGCCAATTGATAGGCGATTTCCCGAATGCACAGATCGACGTAGTGCGGCTGGTCGTGAGAAGCAATGGAATAGGCACGCGGCAAAACATCCGGCAGCCACTCGGCCAACTCTTCCAGACTCATTTGCCCTGGCTCACAGAAGTCGCTGAGCACATCGAGCAAGTCCTTGCCGTACAAATAACCTTCGAGCTCTTTACGGTTGCTGACTTTGAGCAAGGTTTTCAAGGTGTCGTGCTGACTGACCCGAGCCATGTCGCGCAACAGCGATTTGCCCAGTTGTCGCAGCTCCTTGGTCGCCAGCAGCGTATGGGCATCGTCGCGACCGAACCATTGACCGATCTGCGCCAGCAGTTGTGGATCGTTTTGCGCCAGCACATAAAGATTGTCCCCTGCGCGGTATTTGATGCCGCTGCCTTCGATATCGAGGCGCACCTGCCAGGCATAAGGCGCCGTCGCATTGAGCCGCGTACGGGAGATCACCCGCGCTGGCCACGCGGCGTTTTCGCCGTAGGCGGTGACTTGCAATTGCAACGTGGTGCCGGCCCGGCGGTCGCCCTTCAAGACCGCTTCGAGGGTGGCGCACCAGGTCTCGAAAAAGCCCTCGAAATCGGTGTCGGCGTCCACGCGATTGATCCAGGGCGCTGCGCCCTTTTGCAGCAGTGCAGCGTCCAGGCTTTTGGTGAAACCGCAAAAAGTCGGGTAAGCAGTGTCACCCAGACCAAAGATCGCGTAAGGCACACTACTGAGGTGTTCGCACTGGATCAGTTGATCCAGAAAACGATCGGCGTTGCCCGGCGGTTCGCCGTCGCCGAACGAGCTGCACACAACGATCAACAGATCCCGAGTGGTCAGCGTTTCAAGCTCAAGTGCATTCAGATCCTGCACGGCCAATGCATACGGCTGCACACAGGGCAGACGCAACAACCGTTGCGTCAACCCGCGTGCATTGCCGGACTCAGAGCCATAACCGATCACGATGCGTTCGATTAACCCTGGCATGGCCGATTACCTGTCGTAGTGTTCGTCGAATTGCTCCTTGGAAAATTCCAGTGCTTCGAAGTCCCCCATCAAGTCGTTAATCACACGACGAATGCTGATGTACTCAACGATGTTGCCCTGCTCGTCGAACAGCGGTTGCACCGTGGTGTCGACCACGTAGAGCCCGCCACCCTTGCCGACATTTGGGATAACGCCGGTCCAGATTTCACCTTTTTTGATGGTGTCCCACATCTGCTTGTAGGTGCTTTTTGGCACGGAGGCATGGCGGACGATGCTGTGGGGTTGGCCCAGCAGTTCTTCCTTGTTGTAGCCGGTCAGTTTGCAGAACAGGTCGTTGACGTAGGTGATGTTGCCTTGCAAGTCGGTGGTGGAAATCACCATGACGTTTTCCAGCGCGCCCAATACTTTGGCGTTGATGGCTTGCATTGTGTTGCCCCCTTAAAGGATCAAAAGTTGGTACATCAAATTCAAATCGGGCCAGCCCACGGTGTATGCATTTCTATTTTTTATGGAGTGGCGACTCAGTTGTCCTGAGCCACCAGACGCGGACCTTTACGCGTGACCTGCTGCCCCACCTCGAAGCGCGCATTGGGCGAGCGCACGGTGCTGATTTCGCCTTGGGCGTTTTTGACTTCGTAGGCGGTTTCCGTATGGCCGGACGCTTGCTGCACAGCGCTGCCGGCAAAGAATCCAGCCCCAAGGCCGACCAGCGCGCCCGCAGGACCGCCCACCGCGCCGACCATCATTCCAGTGAGCGCACCGAAACCTTTGCCAGCGGTGGTATCAGGGACTTCGCGCACGACCTGATCGGCCATGCAAAGGGGTGAGATCAACAAACACAATGTGAAGCTGAGCGGGATTGAACGAGGCATGACATCTTCCTTGTTTCGATTACGTTGCTCTCGTCACTTCATGAAGCATGCCAACTTATTAACACTTATAAATCAGCAAGTTAAAAAACAACGTTGTCATAAGGACTCCGTACAAAATGAGTCTTTATGACACCAACATAGTCAATATGACAAAGCCAGCAATATTGCAGGACTGACTGACAGGGGGAGGTAATCGGGACGCGCAGGATGGGTTGGCGGTGGTGGATGCCCGGTCGGCGAACATCCTGACGACCGGCAGCAAAAATCAATTGCCACCAAATATTACATGCGTCATATTACCTGCGTAATAAACACCCGTTTCCTACAGGTAAACCCCATGACCAGCATGCCCAGCCTTGAATCCGACCTTGCAGTCCCGGTGAGCACACCCAAGCCTCCCCTGCTCAAACGGTTGATCCTGCTGACGGCGGTTATTGCAGCCCTGGTGTTTGCCGGTCTGTATGCGAGTCACTGGTGGACGGCCGGTCGTTTCATCGAAGAAACCGACGATGCGTACATTGGCGGCGACGTCACGGTAATCGGCCCGAAAGTGGCCGGGTATATCGAAGAAGTGCTGGTCACCGACAACCAGCCAGTGAAGGCCGGCGATGTGCTGATTCGCCTCGATTCCCGCGACTATCGCGCTAATCTCGCCAAAGCCGAAGGCGCGGTTGCCGCCGAAGAAGCCCTGCTGGCCAATCTCGACGCCACTGAACAATTGCAGTACGCGGTCATCGGCCAGGCCCGCGCCGGGATCGAAGCCGCTGGTGCCGAAACCGCGCGCTCGCGGGATGACAATGCCCGCTACAAAAAACTGGTGAGCACCAACGCCGTCTCGGTAGAAAGCGCGCAACGGGCCGATGCCACCTTCAAGACCGCTCAGGCGCTCAGCTCGCGAGCCCAGGCCGAGTTGCTGGCGGCGCAGCGCCAGTTGAACGTGATCGAAACCCAGAAACAGCAAGCCCGCGCCGCACTGATGCAGGCACGGGCCGAACGGGACCTGGCGCAATTGAATGTCGGTTACACCGAACTGAAAGCCCCGGTGGATGGTGTGATCGGCAATCGCCGGGCGCGGGTCGGCGCGTATGCGCAGGCGGGTTCGCAATTACTCTCAGTGGTGCCTTCCAGTGGCTTGTGGGTGGACGCCAACTTCAAGGAAGATCAACTGGCGCGGATGATTCCGGGCCAACGCGTGATCATTCATGCCGACGTGCTCTCGGGTCAGGAATTCCACGGTCATCTGGGCAGCCTCGCACCGGCCAGCGGTTCGCAGTTCAGCGTGCTGCCACCGGAAAACGCCACGGGCAACTTCACCAAGATCGTCCAGCGCGTACCGGTGCGCATCGTCCTCGATCCGGCCGACGGTGTGCTCGGCCACTTGCGCCCCGGCCTGTCCGTAACCGCTGAAGTCGACACCCGCAAAAGCGCTGACACCCCAGCCGTGGCCAGCGCACCATGAGCCGCGCCCTCGCTGTCCCGGCGCCACCGTTCAATCCCGCCAACATGGCGACGGCGACCAAGGTGTTTGCGTTCGCCAGCATGTGTATCGGCATGTTCATTGCGCTGCTGGACATTCAGATCGTTTCGGCCTCGTTGCGTGACATCGGCGGCGGGCTCTCGGCCGGCACCGACGAAACAGCGTGGGTACAGACCAGTTACCTGATCGCCGAGATTATTGTGATCCCGCTTTCGGGCTGGCTGTCACGGGTGTTTTCCACCCGCTGGCTGTTCTGCGCTTCGGCGGTAGGTTTTACCCTGGCCAGCCTGTTGTGCGGCGTGGCCTGGAACATCCAGAGCATGATCGCCTTCCGCGCCCTGCAAGGCTTTCTCGGCGGTTCGATGATCCCGCTGGTGTTCACCACGGCGTTCTTTTTCTTCACCGGCAAACAACGCGTCATTGCCGCCGCCACCATTGGCGCCGTGGCTTCGCTGGCGCCGACCCTCGGGCCGGTGATCGGCGGCTGGATTACTGATATTTCGTCCTGGCACTGGCTGTTCTACATCAACCTGGTGCCGGGGATTTTCGTTGCCGTGGCAGTGCCGATGCTGGTGAAAATCGACCAGCCGGAACTGTCGCTGCTCAAGGGCGCCGATTACCTCAGCATGGTGTTTATGGCGCTGTTTCTCGGCTGCCTGGAATACACCCTCGAAGAGGGCCCGCGCTGGAACTGGTTCAGCGACAGCACCATTCTTATCACCGCTTGGATCAGCGGCCTCGCCGGCCTCGCTTTCATCGGCCGGACCTTGCACGTGGCCAACCCGATCGTCGATCTGCGCGCCTTGAAAGACCGCAACTTCGCCCTCGGCTGCTTCTTTTCGTTCGTCACCGGCATCGGCCTGTTCGCCACGATTTACCTGACGCCGCTGTTTCTCGGACGGGTGCGTGGCTACAGCGCGCTGGACATTGGCCTGGCGGTTTTCTCCACCGGGGTGTTCCAGATCATGGCGATTCCGCTGTATGCCTTTCTGGCCAACCGCGTCGATCTGCGCTGGATCATGATGACCGGCCTTGGGTTGTTCGCGTTATCGATGTGGGATTTCAGCCCGATCACCCATGACTGGGGGGCCAGGGAATTGATGCTGCCGCAAGCATTGCGCGGGATTGCCCAGCAACTGGCGGTGCCGCCGGCCGTGACGTTGACCCTGGGTGGTCTGGCGCCGGCACGGCTCAAGCATGCGTCGGGGTTGTTCAATCTGATGCGCAACCTGGGAGGCGCCATCGGCATCGCCGCCTGCGCAACCATCCTCAACGACCGCACCAACCTGCATTTCACAAGGCTGGCGGAACACCTGAACAGCACCAACGAAGCGCTCAACCAGTGGCTGTCACAGGTCGGCAACAACTTCACTGCCCTCGGCCAAAGCGGCGACACGGGCGTCACCGCCAGCCTGCATCAGCTATGGCTGTTGACCTACCGCGAAGCCCAGACCCAAACCTATGGCGACGCGTTCYTGATGATCATGGTCTGCTTCATCATCGCCACGGCGATGGTGCCCTTGATGCGCAAGGTGCAACCACCGGCCGCGCCGAGTGCCGATGCTCATTGAGAATTCGCAGGGCCTATACATCCCGTTTCGACGGCTTGCTTATTTGTTGATCCCCAGCATCCGCAGCCAATCATAGGGAAAATGAACACTCAACGGCAGTTGATCGATTCTCCAGCGCGCCGGCAGTGGTTGATCAAACCTGGCAGCAACCTGCAATCCCATTTCGTTCGCGGCGAATGGTCCGCGCAGAACCGTCGGCGTGCGAGCGGCACTGTCTGCGGCCCGCACCACGTGAGCATCCAGCCATTCTCCGTCCGGCATATGGACTTTCAGTGGCTGACCTATCTGCGCGTAGTTGATGTTAAGCGGTTCCAGATAAATCCAGAGCAATGGGTCGGCCAAACGTTCCAGACGCATCAGCAACGTTCCCGGGCCGACGTTCTCACCTTGGGTAACAAGCACTTCTGCTATACGACCACTCTGCGGCGCCGTCACTGACAAGGCGGCCAGCCGTGTCTTCAGCCATTGCTGTTCAGTATTTTGTTGGATCACTTCCCGATCAAATCCTTGAGGCGATTGATGAGCTAACTGCTCACGACGCTCGAAAGCCAACAACTCCGATCGAAACCCATCGCGCTCGGTCTGTGCGGCCAGCACTTCACCTCGAGTGGCAGCGCCTTGCCGAACAAGACTGTCCAACTGCTGAACACGTTGCTCTGCCCTGCCCACCTTGGCGCTGAGCAATTGACGCACTTTCATGCCCAAATCGGAATCGCCAAGCCGCGTAGCTTCAACGGGCATGGCGGCAAGTTGCATCAGCCGGGCACGCCACTCCGGATTGTCGAGGTTGACCAGCAGTTGGTCGGCTTGCACGTGATCACCCACCGTGACGAATAGCTGCTCGACCCGACCAGCATCTCGTGCGCGCACCTCCTGAATAGGCAAGAACAACTGCGCCGGCGCGTCAACCACCAAGATGCCGTACAACAGCTTGCCGAAAAGCCAGAGTAATGGGCTGGCTACCAGGAACAGGATCAGGTACCAGCGCAGGCGAAATGCCATACGTTTACCGGGAGCGTAGAGCACGTTCAGGCCATGCTCCTCAGTGGGGTTGTGCTCTTTTTGACTATCGAAACGAATCTTCATGAGCCTCTCACCGTTTGGGGAAGTCTCGCCAGGCTTGCCAATCGATACCGGCAACGCCCTGAGGTTGTAGCTGGTCACGCCACTTCGCTACCTGGCGTTGTAATTGTTCAGCGGAGGCGCCTGCCCAGCTTTCGGTGGATGGCAACTGCGGTTCGGTGCTCTGAGCCAGGCGAAATTGCAGATCAGGCCAACGTTGCGCTATCTCCCCTGCCAATTGCGCACTGCGTTGCGGGTTACGGGTGTAAATCATCAGGCTGACTTGACGTACCCCGATTGCTGGCAGAGCACAAGGCACACAGGGGTGCCCGGCCTGAGCCGCAACGAACCAGCGAGGGTGGCTCGATATTGCTACCGGCCACTGGCTTGCCACTGTTGCCGCACGTAACGTGTCGAGCCAGTCTTTCAGGCGTTGATCGGGGACCGGCATGCCCAACTGTTCGACTTCGAGATCCAGGTGAAGGCTGGTAAACGGTAATCCATCAAGCTTGCCCAATAATTCCGTCAGTTGCTTGCGGTGCTGCGGTTCAATCCAGCTTGGGTCGCCGAGAAGCAGACTCACTTGCAGACCGCTACGTGCAGCATCCTGGAGCAATTGCTCAAGCCGCTGGCGGGTCGCCGACAGATTGGCCACCTGGACGGCGTTGAGGCCGAGATAGATTTTCTGCATCCCGGCTTTGCGTAATGCTTGCAGTTCCGCCTGACGACGCACTGGATCCAGCAACGCTTCGCTGTTCCAGACATAGGTGGCCTGAAGCCATTTTTCTGGCTCGACTGGAACATTTTTACGCCGCACCGCAGAGGTTGAGGTAGCTGCAATCGCAGCGGGTTGCGGCTTGATCATCGGCCACCACTCCAATCGTTCATCACCCAACAACGCAGCAAATTGTGGGCTGTCTTCGGTGAAGAGATTCAACTCGGCCTGACGCAACCAGGCGGCATGCCACGCCGCAATCAATTCAAATCCTGACTGGAAATAAACGCGCTCGGCGGTCAATAGGGCAGTGAGGTTTCCATTCGCGTCCAGCGTGCTCCGAGCCTTTTCCTCATCGAGAGCCAACGCAGCGGTATGCCATTGCTGGCTGCGCTGCGTGATCGACGCTTGCGCAGTGTTTTGGGCACGCAATGCCTTGCTCAGCTCCAGACCCAACGCACGTTGTTCGGCCTCGACACGGTCGCTCGCCGCTTCGTAGCGTGCGTCGGCAACTTGTTGGCGAGCCCGCGTATTGCCGACCAAGTCGAAAGGCGTAGAAAAATAGAGGCTGGCCACCAAGCCGCTGCCCGCTTTATCCGAATCGCTGCGATACTCCCGAGTGCTGGCCAGAGCAACATCGGAATCAATAGACGAATACCAGGGGTTTTCTCGCTCTTTGTCGGCCAAATCACGAAGGCTTTGTTTTTCCGTGACCCTTGGATGCTGATTCAACAGCGCCTGCCATTGAACCAATGGTTGTGGTTGTGGCGCGAGAGGCTCGGCTACCGCTTGGGCGCCTGCTGGCAACCCGCTCATGCTGATGCTAGCCAAATCTTCGCGTACGTCTACTTCGATTTTGGTCAGCGCCTTGCATCGGGTTGAAAGCCCTTCCCACTCATCCAACTGCAACTGACCTTCGGAAGTGCGTGACAAACCTTTTTCCATACGCAGGCGAATCGCCTGATCAGCCTTCTTGGCCGTTGGAATGAGCGCATCACAAAAAGCGACTTCCTGTTGCACACGCCACCAGTCAGCGTAAGCACTACGCAAAGCCAGACGCTGGCTTGCAACCTCCAAAGCAACGCGCGATTGCTGTCGTTGGCGTTCGTACTGATTAGCTTGCAGTAGGTCGAGCTGACGCTTAAGGCTACCCAACAGAGGATGGCGTACACCAAGACTCAAATTTCGACCGAAATAATCATCGCGAACGTCAGGGGTGACCAACTCTTCAAAACGCCCCGCGCCAGCACCGGCGAACACTTGCCATCCCGCCCGGTCCTGGTGAAGCCTGGCTTCTGCGTCGAGGGCTCGAAGGTCAGCCTGGCCTGCACGAAGCAGAGGATCTGATTGTTGCTTATCTATCAATTCTTGAAGTGTCAGCGATTGAGCCAGCAACGAAGTACATGACAGCGATAAAGTTAGAGCCAAAAGTACCGATCGCATCTTAAAACCTTGTGGCTTTTCTCAAGACCCACCATGGCGCCATGCCGCTTTCCTCATGGCCACGACGGAACATCTCGTTGAGCATGGCGACTGCACTCCAGCAGCGCATGAGCAACATGAATAGCGGATAAATCGGCACTAGCAACCCTAAGCGCAGGTCCTGCCGAGGTCGATCGGAAACTATTAACAGCAAGGCCCCGAACAATATTGCGGTGATCGTCAAATACAGCAGATAGACCAGAAACGACAAGATCAACAGCGTTGAGCCAGGCAGGATGAACAATGCCACCAAAGTGTAGCCAAAAATGATGAATGGCAGCACCAACTGAAAAAAGAAGCCACTGAGGAGCATCATCAAAAAGCTCCGCCAACCTAATAGCGTCGGATTAATACTGTGGCTGTGCTTGCGAACGTACAGAAAAAACAGGTCACCATCCCAGCGTAGCCTCTGCATGAGAAACTGCTTGAGCGTCGTTGGTGCATCGGTATGGCCGATGGCTTCAGGCTCAAATGGAATTCTTAAATCATGACGCCCGAAATAACTTTTGATGCGCAGTGTTATGTCGAGGTCTTCCGCTGTGTGAGTATCCCAGCCACCAATTTTTATAAGAAAACTGCGACGGAACGCGCCGAAAGCACCAGAAATGTTATTGACCAGATTCCACTCGGCCAAACCGATTTTCGACATATGGATCGAAAGCAAATATTCCAGCGCTTGCATCGCTGCGATCATGGAACTCCAGGCATTACGGACTCGCAAGCTGCCAGCCACCGCCGGCACAGCCGGGTCCTCAAAATGCCGCACAATGGCGCTGACCATGTTGTTGTCAAACGACGTGTCACCATCCAGGGCCATCACGATCTCACCGCTGGAATGGGCCAGACCGGCATTCAATGAAGACACTCGGCCACCACGTTGCCACTTGGCAATCGGACGAAGATGCCGCCGTGGATACAAAAGAGGGTCTACCCGAAAGTCCCGTACCGCATGCAGTGTAGGCTGGTTCAAGGTAGCGCCATCCACCACCGGTATCATCTCGATGTGTCCGGGATAGGTTTGTTCGCACAGGCTTAACAGCGTCTTCTGCACGTCCATCCCTTCGCTGTAACAGGTGATGATGCAAGACACTTTCGGTTGATAAAGGCTATGTTGTGGGCGGTGGGATTGCCGTCGCACGAACCAGCGCAAGACGCCCAGCAACACCAGCGTATTGAACGGCAGTTCAAGCAGCAGGAAAAACGGAAAGAGCATATAAAACAATCGTCTCAAACCGCCGGGGCCCGACAGTTGATTGAGAATTTCCTGAGTCTGATCAAAGAGTGGATACATCGCAGCCTCAAGCCAGTTCGCTGGCGAGACGGGCCAGCAACAATTCGCCGTCCTCTTGTTCAAGCAGATCCTGCGGCGCAGTGAAGCTGACGACACGAAGAGATATCTGGCTGACTTCAGGTCCCGAGAACAACTCGGCGACCTGCTCCAAACGTCGTTTGACACTCACTAGTCCCTCGGCCCCGGTATTCGGGAGCATGAGCCAGAGAAACTCTTCCGAGCTTCGAGAGCAACGATCGGTTTCCCTGACGGTTTCCTGCAAACGATCGACCAGACTGTCGACGAAGGCATGCCCGCGGTGCTCGCCAAGTCGAAGCAGGGTATCGGTCAAGTTGACGAAGCGCAGACCAATCAGTGAAAAATCCGGCAGTTTATAGCGGCGTACGATCTGAATTTGCCACGTGAGCAGCTCATAGAAATCCTTGCCGCCCAGTAAGTTGAGTCGACCAAAGTGATTGACCCCACCCAGCTCATTGCTGAAGCCTTGGCGGCAGCGCAAACGTCCTGCTTCAGTCAAGCGGTAGTGCCGGATTTCGCGTACCCGCAACTTGTCGGGTGCGTGCGCCAAGACACAATCCAGGCAGCGCGCTTGAACATCGGCGTCAACGAAAAAAGCCTGACATGACCGGCAGCGGTAATTCTCCAGCGGTCGATCATAGTCGCTGCCAATGTGTCGCAATCGGTTCAGACAGTTAGGGCAAAGTAACATCCCGTCTTTCAGAAAGTTCTCTTGGGCACCCACATGGCCGCAGGTAAAGCAGTGCAGTGAAGGCTGACGGGAAATGTCCAGGGCCTGACATTCGGGGCATACATCAACATAGTTCAAACGGCCCGAACCGCAGCTTGAACAGAGTCGGACGCGATCGACCAGTACCCCCTCTTCAAGCCAGTCCTGCTCGGCCATCAGTGTCAGCCAGACGAAGGTATTGACCTGTTCGTCCTCGGCCAAAACCTCCAGCAATGGGTAGCGATAATGCTGAGGCACCTCTGGATCGCGCAGCGCGTGCACTTCTGCGCTGGAGCGAAACCACAACCACGAAAGCACCCGGCTTTCAAATCGATCAGACGCCCCTGCGCTATCAAAGAGACTGAACCGTGCTTTCCACAAGTTCCAGAGGGGTGTGACTTCCTGGAGATCTGCAGGGGGAGCACCATCGCCCAGCGCTTCGCACCAACCATCCAAATCACGGCAGCAGTAAATCAAACTGAATCGATAGGAAGTATCTATGCGCAGCTTGCGAAGCAATTTCCCTGCCGAGGCACCTGGCATGTCAAGCAACAACACATCAAACGCGGGAACGGCTAAGAGGCTGTCCAGGTCGGCAAAGCGTTCCAGTTCAATGGAACCCAATCCCGAAGTGAAACTACCAAGAACAGCAATGTGGGGAGATGAAGTGGGCATGATGCAGTCCCTGAAGGGCAGCCAAATAGCTCGTAGCCTGCACCACTGAAAGATAGCAGCATTGCTGCCAGCCAATCGGCTATTTCAAAATGAGGCTCATATGATCATTTCAGAGGCGTGGCTAATTCCGGATTTGTAGCGCCGCGCCGGTTGGCCTGCTGCATGTTCATACGTTCGCCCCCAGGTACTGTGCAATATCAACTTCATCGATCTGCTCGGGTTGCATATAGAGCTCGGCATAGTGGCGGTACACCCCGGATGTCAGAAAAAGATCGAACAGTTCCGGATCGATATGCTGCTGCGCCCTGGCTATCGACATGATGTGGACCGCCTCCGAAAGGCTCTTCGCCCGTCTGTATGGACGGTCTGCTGCCGTAAGCGCCTCGAAGACATCCGCAATAGCCAACATTCTCGCAAGCGGGCTCATTTCGTCCCGATGCAGTTGCCGGGGATATCCGGTGCCATCCATCTTCTCGTGATGATTGCCGGCGATCTCCGGTACCTGACGTAGTTCCTTGGGGAACGGCAAGCGCGACAGCATAATCTGTGTCTGCACGATGTGGTCTTCGATCTTGAAGCGTTCTTCGTTCGAGAGAGTTCCCCTTCCCACCTGCAGGTTGTGCAGCTCGCCCCGATCGTACAAATCCTTGGGCGTATCGCGTTTGAAGCCCCACGGATTGTCCGCCGGGATCGTGTCATGCGCTGTTCGCGCTATCACGTGTTCGGGCTTATCGGCCAGCAGTGGCTCCACTGCAGGTAGCGGCGCTGCCGGATGGTGTGCCTTGCGTGCCTGTTCTTCTTGCGAGAGGCCGATGCGGTCGTCCAGGGTCCGCAGCCACGTACGGCCAGCGACTTGCAGCAATCTCGCTTTATGCGCGGCGTCCATGAACTCGCCGCCCTGATTGCAAGTGGCGACGAACGCGAAGTCGTCGTCAAGCGCCTTGAACTCGGCGTCACGTCGCGCGCGCGAGGCCTCGTCAGCTTCGCCGGCGGCGACCGAACGCAGATACGCTATCTCGGCATCGCGCTTTAGCACTTCGAAACGCATACGGATTTCGTGAATCCGGTCGTAGAGGGTCTCCAGCTTTGTCGCCTTGTCGATAATGTACTCGGGGGTCGTCACCTTGCCGCAGTCGTGTAACCAGGCGGCGACGTGCAGGGCTTCCCATTGTTTGTCCGTCATCCCGAACGATTCATAAGGACCGTCGGTGGCATCGCAGGCTGCCTTGGCCAGCATCTTGACCATTTCTGGCACGCGCTCGCAGTGGCCGCCGGTGTGCGGGCTTTTCGCATCGATGGCGCCAGCCAGAAGGCGAATGAACGCGTCGAACAGATCACGCTGAGCTTTCGTCAGCCCCTGCATCTCAAGTGAGCCTGTGAACAGGCCGGCCAGTGTACTGACAAAGGCTAGCTGCGCAGTTTCAAGCGGGGTGTCGCGCAGTATCAGAATAACGCCCAACAGTTCGTCCTGGCGGGTGGCAAGCGGGATGGCTGCAAAGTGAGACGACTGAGCCGACGTCAACATTTCGAGGTTCGCATCACGGATCTCATCTACCGTGAAGTGGCGCGTTTGTGGAGCGTTTCCGCGGGCAGCGGAGCCGATCACAGGCAGTGCTAACTCAATTGAAGTGTTCGCCACAGCTTGCGTTACATCTTTGCCATCGCGATCAAACGCTGCGGCGACCGACAAAGCGCTGCCTTCCACCAGGTACAGAACGCCTGCATTTCCACCCGCTGCATTGAGGGTTTTGCGTAAAAGCAAAGGCAGAAGGTGATCGAGCCGGGTTTCCGCGGACACGGCTTGCGCTATCAACAAGAAGCGCTGGATCGTTTGCCGCATTTCCTCGGTTGCGTTGCCAAGATCATGCACCTCACTGATGCGCGACGGGACGGAAACCGGCTGGTGGAAATCGAACCTGCGTATGGCTTCGACCCCATCCGCAAGAGCTTGCAAGGACCGGGAGATGTATCGCGCCGCAAACCAGATCAAGGGTATCGCAAGCAATATGACAATGACGGTAGCCGCCATCCCTATCCACGCCTGCTGCCTGGCGCCCTTGAGCAACTCGTCTTTTGGAATAGCGGAGACCAGGAAGAGGGATTTGCCGTCGTCTGACGTCAACCGTTCGATGGTCGTGTACCACATCTCGCCGCCCGCGGCTGTCACTTCTTGCCGGCGGGGTGTATTACCCAACGCCCCGATATCGTTAGCAAGAAGCGTCAGGATGGGAACCCCATACTCACTGGCGACCGTGAGTCGGTCCGTCCGGATGGAGTCTGTGCTCGATACCGATTCAGGGAGTTTCCTGTCGATCGCGATGACTTGGCCACTGGCATCCAGTACAGCGGCCACCGAACGCGCGGTGGTCCCCTTGCGCGCGAGCATTTGCCCGAGTGAGTCCAGTCGGAAATCGCCACCCACCACTGCGCGGCGGTTATCAGTGGGGATAGCGAACGTTGCGCCGACCACTCGGTCGATAAAGAACGTATAGGCTTCGGTGCGAATGAGGGAGCCCGCGGCCATTGCCCTGGTGTACCACGACCGTTGTCTGGGATCGAAGTGGGACGCAAAATCCATGTCGTCTTGGACTGAGAGTGTCGTGAGATTGGAATCGAGAAAGTAGAGCTTGCCTTGCTGCGCACCACTGCCCCGTTCGACACTGTTAATGATGTAGCTGGCTTGCGGCGGAGCGTGAAAGGTCAAGCGGGTTGAATCGTCGCGCAGCGGCGTAACAACGAAGACGCTACCGTCTGCATAACCGACGTAGAGCGATAGCAATAGTGGCGATAATCCCAACGCATCACGAACCAGCGCCAGATGCTGCAGGCGTTGATCGAGAGAGGTTGCATCGGCCAGGGAGCTGTGGCTGATCAGCTCAACCGCGATCCGCGCCGGCGTCACAGTCTCTTCTATTTTGTCGCGCGTATCATCGCTGATCTGATTCATTGCTTCGGATGCTGCGACTTCCAGGGCTGTCTTGGTCATCATGAAGTTGATGCCGCACGTCAGCGCTCCGACCACCAGCACAACGGCCCCGAACAGCGCCCAGAGATGAATGTGAAGCGGGTAATTTCTGTGCGTTTGCATCTACCTTCCCTCGACGGGTGCAGCACGAAATCTCCAGAGAACTGCTGGGTTATCTGCGGCAGGCCTGAGTCCTGCGCACGGTCAGTCTAGCAAACCAACAAAAAAGCTACTGCCGACCGCCTACTAAAGTGCCAAGGGGTGTAGTCGATGTTTACGCGTAGTTCGTTGTCATCTCAGGAATGTGCAGTGGGAGCGAAATCGCTGTGATACCGGCATGACGCGGCGGGATGACTACCCCTTTAAATGATCTACTCTGAGCAGGTGCTCGACTGCCTGGCAACGGGATCGCAAAACAAGCACTGCCAATGCCCTGTCGGAGTGACAATCATGAGGTGGGTAATCGAGTATGCGCGCGCCGTAAAGGTTGGCAGCTGGATTATAGGGGCAGTCTTGATCTTGATTGCCGTTATCGGGGTGGCCGACCGCTATCACCGTCAGCGCGTTCTGCTGCTGGAAGGGCAGCAAATATTGCTGGCTCATCGAAGCAGTTGGGGCTATGCCACCCTGGTACGCCAACTGGCGACCCATAAACTGCAATATTCGCTACTTCTGGCAAATCCCCTACCGACCGGGTGTCTGCCAGACAAGTACATTGCCGAGCAGCAGCGTGCCACAGAGGTCCTGAGTGAAGGTATCGAAGAGCTGTCTCAGTACACATTACGGGTGCCTAGCCATCAAGTAGCAGCATTGCCCAGTCCGCTGGCGCCACAAATGCGCCTGACAAAGGGCGGCATTCAGATGACCAGCCGTCAACTTTTGGGCTACAGCTGCATTGGGCGCTACGCGGTGATCCGGGAAACCCGGACCCGGTTGCAGCCGTTACCGCTGCCGCCGCGCTCGGCCATCGGGCCGGCGTTTGTCGATGCACTTATCGTGCATGTCTCCGTGAGCCACGGCAATGAACCACCTTTGTATGTCGACATTCATTTCACCGACGAAAAGGCAGATCTGATACCTGTCAAAGACGCCGGCTGGCCCACCACACACCTTTCCGAGGAGCAAGGCGAGGAGCGTTTTGTCCGGGACATCGTGGATCCACAACAGGCCCTGCACCTGGAATTCTATAGTGAACCACTGACACCGAGTTTCCTGTCGCTGTTCCTGAGCTGGAATGGTCTCGGCTTATTAATGATGGTTGGCATGCTTGCCAGTGTGTTCTTGATCATTTGGCTGTCGGGGCGATTGATTGATGCCTACGGGATACAACATCGAGCGGCTACCCGCGACTTTCTTACCGGGTTGTACAACCGACGGGAGGCGATGGCACTGGCAGAGGCAGAGTTAGCCAGGGCCATCCGTACGCCCAGTTCGTTGTGCATATTGATGCTGGATATCGACCACTTCAAACGGGTCAATGATACCTACGGTCATGACGGGGGAGATGAGGTGCTGAAGTTTTTTGCCCAGCTACTTAACCAGGCCGTACGCCAACATGACCTGGTCGCCCGAACTGGCGGGGAAGAGTTCCTCATCCTGCTCCCGGATACTGATCTGACAGGTGCACAATCGATGGCCGAGCGATTGTTGCAAGTCTTGCGCGATTCGACGCTGGACTATGCCGGAACACGCATTGGCGTCACCTGCAGCATAGGTGTCACCGCTTGGCGTGGGCCCGAAGACAACATTCAAGCCATGCTTATCCGTGGCGATCTTTTGCTTTACCAGGCCAAACAGCAAGGGCGTGACCGTTATGTGAGTGATTGACACTTATCAACTATCAATTGAGGGGCACAACGAGCCATAAGGATTCAAACCTGGAACATCTGCTTCATCATCGCCACGGCGATGGCGCCCTTGATGCGCAAGGTGCAACCACCGGCCGCGCCGTCAGCAGATGCTCACTGATCAGGCTTGAGGCATTTTGCGAAAGCCGATCGCCAGGCGGTTCCAGGCGTTGATGGTGGTGATGGCCACGGTCAGGTCGACCATTTCTTTCGGGCTGAACTCGGACACGGCCAGTTCATAGTCTTCATCTGGAGCGTGAGTCTGGCTCACCAGCGTCATGGACTCAGTCCAGGCCAGTGCCGCCCGTTCACGCGGGGTGAAGAACGGCGTTTCGCGCCAGGCCGACAACGTGAACAGACGGCGCTCATCTTCCCCGCCCTTGCGGGCATCGGCGCTGTGCATGTCGAGGCAGAAGGCGCAGCCGTTGATCTGCGAGGTCCGTAGCTTGACCAGTTCGATCAGGTTTTTTTCCAGCGGCAGCTTCGAAACAGCGGTCTCCAGGGCGATCATGGCTTTGAGCGCATCTGGGGAAGCGGTGTAGAAATCGATACGAGGTTTCATGGTGGACTCCAATAGCAAGTGGGCGTGGAGCTAAGTTAATCCCGCCCGCCCTTCTGACAAATAGCCAATATTCCAGAAGTCGAGGAGGCCATTGGAGACCAATGAGAAATTAACCGGGTCTGAAATTGCCATCCTCCGCAGTCCACTAAGCCCTGTTACGCAGCCACTGCAAAAACCCCTTCCTCGCCACCACCTTCGGCACTTCCTGAGTCAATGTCTGTGCCTTGTTCAAGCGGAAATCCAGCAGCGCCTTCATCGACTCGCCGATGTCATGCCGCGCCTCCAGGCAGGGTTTGAGGTACTCCTTCTCGATCCGGTACAAGCTGCAGGCCGTTTTGGCGACGAAGTCTGCCGGCATCGCGGCATCCAGTAAAATCCCGCCCTCGCCGATCACCTCGCCCGGCCCCATGCGTCCCGGCTCGAACTTGACCCCGCCACGGCTCATCTCCACCGAAACCACCCCGGATTCGATGATGAACAAATGATCGCTGATCTCCCCCGCCGGCAGAATCATGTCCCCGGCACGAAAGTTTTGCAGGGTCATGTGCTGGCTGAAAGTCTCTTTCTCATCCTGGCGCAGGGTCGAGAAAATGTTCGAGCTGTCCAGCAAAGCGCGTGCCCGCGACAGGTTCGCCGGCGCATTGGGCTCAACGCTCGACAACAGGTTGATACCAGACGCCTGCAAATGCCGGTAGGCCAGGTCATACAGCAGATTGCGCACCATGCGCTTTTGATCCATCGAGACCACGAAACCACTGATTTCATATTCCACGCCCGCGGCGCTGGAGCCCTTGAGGGCTACGCACGGTGCCGGATGACTCAAAAAATAACGACAGCCCTGCATCGCTCGTTCCAGCGCGTCGATCACCGTTTGCGGGCGCGCGTGCGGGCTCAGTTGCAGGCTGATCGACACGCCGAAAATGTCGCTCGGCCGGCTGAAGTTGATGATCTTGGCCTTGGCCGCCAACGAGTTGGGGATCACCGCCATGCTGCCTTGGGCGGTTTGCATGCGCGTGGCGCGCCAGTCGATGTCAGTGACCCGGCCTTCGGTGCCGTCGATGGAGATCCAGTCATCCAGTAGATAGGGTTTGGTGGTGTTGAGGACAATCCCGGAGAACACGTCGCTAAGGGTACTTTGCAAGGCCAGGCCGACGATGATCGCAACGGCGCCGGAGGTTGCCAGCACGCCTTTGACGGGCAGATCGAGCACGTACGCCAACGCCGCGATGATCGCGATCAGGAAGATCACCGCCCCGAGCAAGTCCTGAAGCAAGCGCCCGGTGTGCCCGACCCGTTGCATCATCACCGCACCGATCAGCACCGTCAGGGTCCGCGCGCCGAACAGCCACCAACCGATCTGCAAACCGGTGGCCGCCAGGTGCAACGGCACATTGTCGGGCCAAGGGGCTATCTCGAGTGGGTTCAAGCCTTCGTTGAACAGCAGAACGCTGAACAACGAGAAAATCACCAGCCGGACCAGCAGCTTCCAGTTGCTGCCGCTGGCGGTAATCAAACGCCACAGCCCAAGATCGATCAGGATCAGGACCAGTGCGCAGATCAACGGGTGATTGGTGAAAAAAGCCAGCATCGAGCAACTCCATCAAGGACCGATGGCGCAAAGATCGCACACATTGGCCACAGTGTAGGAGTGTTTGATTCTGCAAGATGAATGCAATTTTCTAAACACCAAAAATCAATGTGGGAGCGGGCTTGCCCCCCTCCCACATTGAATAGGTGTTGCCGGATTTACTTGCTGTTGGTCAGCGCGTTGTAGCTGGTAAACAGGTTGCGGTAGTCCGGGATGTGGTTGGAGAACAAAGTGCCCAACCCTTCCACGTCATTGCGCCAGTCGCGATGCAGCTCACAGGCCAGGCCGAACCAGGTCATCAACTGCGCACCCGAGGCCGACATGCGGTCCCAGGCCGATTGCCGGGTCAGCTCGTTGAAGGTGCCGGAAGCGTCCGTCACCACGAACACCTCAAAGCCTTCGGCCAGCGCCGAGAGTGCCGGGAATGCCACGCAGACTTCGGTCACCACGCCGGCGATGATCAGTTGTTTCTTGCCGGTGGCCTTGATCGCCTTGACGAAGTCTTCGTTGTCCCAGGCGTTGATCTGGCCAGGACGGGCGATGTACGGCGCATCCGGAAACAGCGCCTTGAGCTCTGGCACCAGCGGGCCGTTGGGGCCGGTCTCGAAACTGGTGGTGAGGATGGTCGGCAGCTTGAAGTACTTGGCCAGGTCAGCCAGGGCCAGCACGTTGTTCTTGAAACGGTCCGGTTCGATGTCGCGCACCAGTGACAGCAGCCCCGCCTGGTGATCAACCAACAAAACGGCGGCGTTGTTCTTGTCGAGACGCTTGTAGGAAGTGGTCATTGCAATAGTCCTCGCGTGTTATCGATGCCGAGTGGAAATCGGCGTGGGGTTGCCGTTCAGCGCTGGGAGTCCAGCACTTCGTGTTCATTCGCCACTTGCTGAGCCTTGAGGTAGCTTTCGATCAGCAATTGATAATGCGGCATGGCCTGGGCGTAGACAGCGGCCCACTGCTCGGCATCCGGACGGTTCCACGAGCCTTGCAGCTCAGAGAGCGTAGCCATGATGTCGATCGGCACCACCCCGGCTTGCGTCAAACGGGCCACAGTCAGATCAGTGGCCAGTTTCGAGTGATTGCCCGAGGCATCGACCACGGCAAACACTTTGTAGCCTTCATGCACCGCCGCAATGGAAGGAAACGCCAGGCAAACACTGGTCAGCGTGCCGGCGATCACCAGGGTTTTCTTGCCGGTGGCTTTGACTGCTGCATGAAACTCGGCGTTGTCCCAGGCATTGATTTCACCTTTGCGTGCCACGTATTGGGCATGCGGTGCGGCTTCATGAATCTCGGGGATCAACGGTCCGTTCGGTCCTTGCGGGACGGAGGCGGTGGTGATCACCGGCATGTTCAACAGGGTCGCGGCCTTGGCCAGGGCAATCGCGTTGGCGCGCAATTGCGGTACATCCATGTCCTTGACGATCTGGAACAGTCCGCTCTGGTGGTCGATCAACAGCATGGCGCTGTCATTGGGGTCGATGGTCGGTTTCAGGCCGTTGAAGTTAGCCGCGTTGACGGTATTCATGTGCGTTTCCTCTTTCGTTTGGGCAACAGCCATCCCTGGCCTGAGAACCGGCCTACGCATCCTGTGTAGAGCGGGTTGTTGAGGCGCTACGGGTTAACCGTGCATCTGGCCGAAGCGACCGGACTGGAAGTCGGCGAACGCCTGGTGAATTTCTTGCTCGGTGTTCATCACGAACGGGCCGTGACCGACAATTGGCTCGTCGATCGGCTCACCGCTGAGCAACAGCACCACGGCGTCCTGGCTGGCTTGCAGCGTCAGCCTGTCACCCTTGCGATCGAACAGGGCCAACTGCCCTTCACGCACCGACTCCAGACCATTGACCTGAACCGTACCGCGCAACACCACCAATGCGGTGTTGCGACCTTCGTGCAGGTCCAGAGTCAGCAATTTGCCGCCATTAAGACGCAGGTCCCAGACATCAATCGGGGTGAACGTGCGCGCCGGGCCGGTGTAGCCATCGAACTCACCGGCAATCAGGCGCAGGCTGCCAGCCCTGTCCTTGAGCGGGATGCTCGGGATGTCGCCATCGAGAATCGTCTGGTAACCGGCGTCGGCCATTTTGTCCTTGGCCGGCAGGTTGACCCACAGCTGCACCATTTCCAGGGTGCCGCCGCGCTTGGCGAAACCTTCGGAATGGAACTCCTCATGCAGGATCCCCGAGGCGGCGGTCATCCATTGCACGTCGCCAGGGCCGATCTTGCCACCGCTGCCGGTGGAGTCGCGGTGCTCCAGTTCGCCCTTATAAACGATAGTCACGGTTTCGAACCCTCGGTGCGGATGCTGACCAACGCCACGCCGCTCGGTGGTCGGGGTGAACTCTGCAGGGCCGGCATGATCCAGCAGCAGGAACGGGCTGATGTGCTTGCCCAGGTTGTCGTAGGAAAACAGCGTGCGAACCGGAAAACCGTCGCCGACCCAATGGGCACGTGGGCTGGTGTAGATACCGATGATGTTTTTCATGGTGTCTCCTGATGAGGTGAGTGAAGCCATGGACAAAGCTTAAAACCGCAACCATTAGTGCACTAGACTGCAAAAATCAGTCTTAGCGTTCTATCTGGAGAACGATGATGGAAGACCTCAACACCCTCTACTACTTCACCCAAGTGGTGGAACACGGCGGTTTCGCCCCGGCCGGACGCGCGCTGGACATGCCTAAATCGAAGCTCAGCCGGCGAATCGCCGAGCTTGAAGAACGCCTCGGGGTCCGGCTGCTGCATCGCACCAGCCGACATTGTTCACTGACCGAAATCGGCCAGGCCTACTACCAGCGCTGCCTGGCCATGCGCGTGGAAGCGGAAAGCGCCGCCGAACTGATCGAGCGCAATCGCTCCGAACCCCAAGGCCTGGTGCGCATCAGTTGTCCGACGGCACTGCTCAACTCCTGGGTAGGGCCGATGTTGACGCGGTACATG
>NZ_JBFUBK010000084.1:0-29021 GCF_056405815.1 Pseudomonas sp. P1_F1_2
GAGGTGGTCAATACGGCATCGCCGACCGCACCGGTGAACGCGCTCACGAAGTGCAGGCCTGCGCCTTTGGTAATGCCGGTCAGGTCGATCTTGTCCAGGCCGCTGACAAAGTCGAGGATCTGGTCGGCCACGCCTGGCTTGGAGTCGCTGCTGGCAGCGAACACAAAAGTGTCCGAACCCGTACCGCCCCATAGCTTGTCAGCACCACCCGCGCCGAAGAGGATGTCGTTGCCGGCACCGCCCTTCAATTCGTTGGAGACACCGTTACCGATCAACAGATCGCTGCCCGAACCGCCGATCGCATTCTCGATGACTGCACCCTTGGCAATGGAAACGTTGCCGACCAGGCCGCCGACGTCGGAGAACGAAGCCTCATTGAGGTTGATCTTCTGGTTTTGGGTGAACCCCGAGAAGTCCAGGGTGTCCTTGCCGCCGGCGTCCCACACCGAGAACACAACCTTGTCCGACGACGAAGACGCACTGAGGAAGTCGCGACCGGTGTTGGAGTTGAAGCCGTAGGTCGTGTCGCCGGTACGGGTACCGGTATTGGCACCGTAGAGTTTCTGGATGGCGGCAATATCGTCCATCAGCGGGCCGGACGCATACGCTTCGACGCCGCCCTTGCTGAAGTTCTGGTCGGTATTGCTTTCGCTCCAGTAACTCATGACGCTGTAACCGCGGGTGTCTTGCCCGTAAGTGGCGTCATTGTAAGTCGGTGCGCCTTCGCCGGCGTTGTAGTCGCCAGGATGCGCCAGGCCCAAGGTGTGCCCGATCTCGTGGGTCAGCGTTTGACGGCCGTAATTGTTCAGGTCCGGCGTCTTGTTCGGCGTGTAGCTGCTGTTGGTCAGGTACCAGGACGTACCGTCATAACCTGCGCCCGTGCCCGGCAGATAGGCAAATGCCGCGGCGCCATCCTGGCCACCGCTGTAGTTGCCGAAGGTCATATGACCGTCACCGCCCGTGGACTTCTCGGTGAAGGTCACGTTGGCCACATCGGCCCAGGATTGCATGGCAAGCACGGCCTGGGCTTTTTGTTGGCTGCTGAACTGACTGAAGCCGGTAATTCCGTGCTTGTTCATGGTGCTCGACGATGCCGAGGTCAGGAACGTGTAGGTCAGTTCGATTTTGCCGCTGCCGTCCTTATCCTGGTAGGCAGCTCCGTCGCGCAGTAACTGGGTGGCGGCCTGATCGACGGAGTAGGACGGTTTGCCATTGACCGTGAGACTGCCGCCTCGGTCATATTCATGGCTGAAACTGTCGATCTGGTTATACGCTGAACTGGGTGCAGCCAATGCTTGCGAGGATGCAGAGGCCTGTTCGGCATGATCAATAGCGCTGGTTTTTACATTCGACATAAACACACTTCCTTGTTTAGCTATGGAACAGTTTTTGTCAGATAGCGACAATCCCTGGCGAGATCGTCCTATCACTCGCCCAATGAAGGCGAAAGAAAACTGACACAATTTGAAATCAAACGTCTAGTGTTTTTTTGACGTCAAATTGTTCTGTACCGGCATATGCCCGTAAACAATGCGTGCGCTGGCTAAAGATTGTTTTGCATCTGTGCGTTTGCGCAAATCGTCTGACAATTCGCTATTTAAATATTAAATATAAGTAAGTTGTTTTTTGTCGAAGGCGTCTCGATTTTCTGGACTTATTAATATAAGTGCCAGTGCGTTGATATCAGTTAAATTTGTGTTGGATTTGAGAATTTACGACTGCTGCGCAGCCGGACGCAGCCTTCGGCAGCTGCTACAAGGTTCATGTACACCGCAATCCTTGTAGCAGCTGGCGCAGCCTGCGTCCGGCTGCGCAGCAGTCGTCAAATCATCACAACCAACACGCATCCCAAAGCGGATAATCATGAACACGCGTCACCAACCCCGCCCGTATCGGGTTGGCCACGACATAGCGCGCAAGATCCTTCACGTCTTCGTCCCGCCGAACCGCGCGATCGTGATAACCCTTCTGCCACAACCGCCCTCGCCGCCCTAACGCCTGATTGACTGCCAGGCTACTGCGTGACTTGATTCGACACATCAACTCAGCCAGAGATTTATCGCGCAGTTGCACCAGGCAATGCATATGATCCGGCATCACCACCCACGCCCAAAATTCCCCCCAGCCCTCTTCCTGTGCCAAACGCAATTGCTGGACAACCAACCTTCCCAAACGCCAATCAACAAAAAACGGCTGCCGCTGGTGAACGACAACCGTCAATAAGTAAATGCGCCCAGATTCGGAAAACCGCCCAATGCGCAAATGACCCGCTTTTGAATCGAATGGCATTCCATTGCCCCCTGATCAATTGAAAGGAGGCCTGGAATCTACCGTGTTGCCAACCGAGTCACTGCGGGCAATGACTACAAAACATGAACCCTCAACTCCCCGTCCGAATCTTGTTCCACACGCGCGTGCGAACCCGGTCAATGTTCAGCGGCATCGCCTCCAGCGCGAACAGCTTGCCCATCATCTCGGGGCTCGGATAAATCTTGGTGTCGTTCTTGATTGTCGGCTCGATCAGCTTGTCGGCCTGTTCGTTGCCGTTGGCGTAGTGCACGTAATTGCTGACATCGGCCATGACGTCCGGGCGCAGCAGGTAATTCATGAAGGCGTAGCCCGCTTTCTCGTCAGGCGCGTCGACGGGCATCGCGACCATGTCGAACCAGATGGCGGCGCCCTCCTTGGGAATGGAGTAGCCGATGTCGATGCCATTCTTGGCCTCCTTGGCGCGATTCTCCGCTTGCAGGATGTCGCCGGAGAAACCGACGGCCACGCAGATGTCACCGTTGGCGAGGTCGCTGGTGTACTTGGACGAATGGAAATAGCTGACATACGGCCGAACTTTCAGCAGCAGCGCTTCGGCCTTTTTATAGTCTTCCGGATTTTTACTGTGGGGTGGCAACCCCAGGTAATTCAGCGCCGCAGGCAACAGTTCCGGGCCGTTGTCGAGGATGGCGACGCCGCACTTTTGCAGCTTTTTCATGTTCTCGGGTTTGAAGATCAGGTCCCAGGAATCGACCGGCGCGTTGTCGCCCAGCGCAGCCTTGACCTTGGCGATGTTGTAGCCGATACCCGTGCTGCCCCATAGGTACGGGAAACCGTGCTCGTTACCCGGATCGTTGGTTTGCAAGGCCTTGAGTAGCACCGGATTGAGGTTCTGCCAGTTTGGCAACTGGCTCTTGTCGAGCTTCTTCAGCGCTCCCCCCTCAATCTGCCGCGCCATGAAGTGGTTGGACGGAAACACCACGTCATACCCGGATTTACCGGTCATCAGTTTACCGTCGAGGGTTTCGTTGCTGTCATAGACGTCATAGGTGAAGGCGATGCCGGTCTCTTTCTGGAAATTTTTTGTGGTGTCCGGGGCGATGTAGTCCGACCAGTTGTAGATTTTAACCGTCTCGGCCGCCTGGCTGAGGGTTGCGACGAGTGCAAGTGGCGCCAGTGTCAGTGTCTTTCGGATCATGAGTCGATTCCTGTAGGGGCTTTTGTTATTGGCAGGCAATCAGAAGATCAAAAAATCAAAACGTAGGTCTTGCGCACGGTTTCCTGGATATCCCAGATACCGAGACTGTTGGCTGGCAACATCAATGCATCGCCAGCTTCTATGTGCAGGGTTTCACCGTCGTCCGGGGTGAAAGTGCAGCGCCCCTGGATGAAGTGACAGAACTCCTGGGCAACGATTTGTCGGCGCCAGCGTCCGGGCGTGCATTCCCAGACCCCGGTTTCGACGCCGTCGTCGCGTTCGACGCTGGCGGTCGAGGCCACCGCCACGGGGGTCCCCAGTGGCACAGCGACCGGATTGGATTCTTCCAGCTGCAAGGTGGCGGTGTTCTTGAACTGCGTAATGCTCATGGGCGTACCTGTCGAGGGAGAAAGCGCTGTTTACTGCATGAAGCCTTCCATGAACCCCGCGACCCCGCTGGCCAGCTTGCGGCGCCAGGGTGCGGTAGCCGGGTTGGCCAGGGTCTGGTCTTCGTGGACAAAGCTGCGGATGATCGCGTTGTAACCGAGCCAGCGGCAGGGTTCCGGCTCCCAGGCCTTGAGTGTGTCGAGCCCACCCGGCATGACCCAAGGCTGGTGTACCAACTCGGTATCGCGCTCAAGAATCAGATCAGCAAGGGTACGTCCGCCCAGGTTGCTGGCACCGACACCCTCCCCGCCATAACCACCGGACAAGGCAATGCCACTGGCGTGATCACACAACATGTGCGGTTTGAAGCGCCGCGACATGCCAAGGTTGCCGCCCCAGGCGTGGGTAATCCGTGTGTTCTTCATCTGAGGGAAGAGCTCGCCGAACAGATAGCGCCGTAGCTCCACTTCGTGGGTTGTCAGGTCAAAGTCGTGGCGTAATTTGCCGGCGAATTGGTACCCGCCCCTCGCACCAAATACCAAGCGGTTGTCGGCAGTACGCTGGCCATAGGTCACCTGGCGGCTGCTCTCGCTGAACGCCTGGCCTTGATTCAGACCGATTTCGTCCCAGACCGCAGCCGACAGCGGCTCCGTGGCAACGATCAGGCTTTGCACCGGCAGTTGATACCGACCCAGCGGCGGCAAGGTGGTTGCGTAGCCTTCTACTGCCGGGACAATCCAGCGGCTGCGAACCTGTGCCTTGGCCGTGTGCAAACTCCCCGACTGCCACTGCGTGACCGGGCTGTTTTCATAGATCTTGACCCCCATGTTTTCCACCGTTCGTGCTAAACCTCGCACCAACTTTGCAGGGTGGATGGTAGCGACGTGCGGTGCATAGATACCGCCATAGGGCTTCGCAATTCTGATCTGTTGCGCCAGTTGCTCGGGACTGAGCCAGCGGTAATCACTTTCGGTCAGGCCCTGGCGGTAAAGGTCGTCCAGATAGCGGCGCAGGCTGACTTCCTGCTCGGGGTAGCGTGCGGCGCAGTAAAGCACCCCACCTTTGCGGTAATCGCAGGCGATGCCCTCACGCTCAAGGACGACTTCCACTTCATCAGGAATGGTGTGCAGCAGGTCGAATGACGCGCGGCGTTGTTCCGGCGACAAGCCGGCGAGCAAACGGTCTTCACCCAGGATATTGCCCATCAACCAGCCGCCATTACGGCCCGAGGCGCCAAAACCGGCGGTTTGTGCTTCGACAATAGCGATGTCCAGGCCCGGTGCCAGACGCTTGAGGTAATACGCCGTCCAGAGCCCGGTATAGCCGGCGCCGATGATTGCGACGTCGACGTCCAGGTCGTGCTCCAGCGCCGGACGAGCCAGTAACGGCTCGTCGAGCTGATCCATCCATAAACTGATAGTGCGCCACGCCGACATGCAAGACTCCGCCACTCAAACTTCGATGGCGTCGATCCTAGTGCGTGGGCTCAGGGACTGTCTTGCGCGCGTGCACGCAAAGAAATTTGTTTTGCATAGGCCTTGGGGGACAGACCGGTGTGCTGGCGAAAACAGTTGTAGAACGCCGACAGCGAATTGAAACCCGCGGCAAACGCCAGCTCGTCGATACGCAATGGCGGCGTGGCAGCGTCCAGTGCGCTGAGCAGATGTTGCAAGCGCGCCTGGTTAACGTAGCGATAGAAGCTCTGGCCCAGCACCTGATTCAGCAAGTAGGAAATCTGGTTGCGACTGTAACCACACTCCTTCGCTACCCGTTGCAGGTCGAGCTCGGGGTCCAGGTACGGTTGCTGACGCAGGAAATACTGCTGCAAGTCATCGGCCATGAAACTCAATTGTCTCGGCGACAACCCCAGACGACTGACGGCCGGGCGCAGCGCCTTGCTCGCCTTGTTGTCTGCCTGCTCGTGGACCAGCGTGGCGTATTCGTTGACCCGCCAAATCAAGCCATCACGTACCGTGATTGCCTCGCTGGTGTGGAAGGACACCAGCCCCTCACCGCCACGCAAGGTCATCCGGTACTGAATAAACGCGGTGTTACCGTCGAGGCGAATCCGGTCCGAATGTTCCAGCGCTTCGCCCGGGTTGCGAGGCATGCTGACGCGCACGTACTCACGCAGTTCATCGAGCCCCATCACCCGATTCTGGAAAAAGTCGTGGTACTGGATCTCAGGGTGATAAAGCGCCATCACGCCATCCAGATCGCGGTGCTTCCAGCACAAGTGGTAGCGCATGACCGTCTCGCCCGTGACCCGGGTCTGCTGCGGCCCATCATCATCGGTGTGCATAAAAAACCCAGGGCGAAAACGCCGAGCTTGCCCAAGTTCGGCGAAGGCTTCAATGGCTGCAAAAATGCCCCGCGAAAACCCAGCGCGACACCCTTACAAAAAAATCGACGAACCGCTCAATGGAACCGAAAAAAATCACATCGTTTTCACATACCGGTGCTACTTTTAAATGCAGTCACCGGTTGAGCCATTGAAGGCTCTACCCCTCCTAAACTGAGCTAAAGGAAGCGCTCGATGAAGAAGGCGGGCAACATATGAATAAAGGGTCTTTCAGCAAAGTCACGTTTCCAAACGCCTGCCAGCTGATGCGCTGGCATTTTCATCCCATGGGATTCGAGGCGAGCATGGACGCGCCGGGCAGCATGATTGCGCGGCTGTTTGATCGCGCCAGTGGCGAGACCATGATCGCCATTGCCGGTATTCCTTGCGCAACCGTCATGAACGCTGCGGATGTCGAGCGAATCATTGAAGCTGTCGAGGATGAACTTGAGGCGTTCATCCCACCTGTGGCCCTCAGAAGCTATGCCTGATGGCTGAACACTCAATAAAAAGCCCACGCGATGTGGGCTTTTTATTGGGTGAGATTCAGGTCACGCTGACTTCTGACCAACACGATGATCGGCAAAAAACGCTTTGCCGCTGCCGATTCGGTCGGACGCCTTGGGCATGTTCACCGCGGATGAGTCCTGCCCCTCCACATACCAGTAGCAATGACTCACTGCCCGGGTGATGCCAACGTACGCCAGCCGCAGGATTTCGTCCTTTTGCGCGCTGTCGTACGGCTCGCTGTCGCCTGCCTTGCCAAGGCCCGCCATCTGGTAAACCTGGTTCTTGTACGGTGACTGGGTCAAATGCTGACAATCGCCCAGCAAAAATACTGCGTCAGCCTGCAAGCCTTTGGCGCTGTGATAGGTGAGCTGTTTGAGTCGGCGCTCGTCATAAGGCAAGCTAGAATCAACATTAATAACCGACTGAATATGTTGTTCTATCAATAACTTATCGCTACTTTTTCGATACAACATCAAGATTGAATCACCCTGCCGGTAGTGTTCCATCAGGCGCTGTGCCATGCCCTGATCGTCTCGATCCAGAACGTTTACCGGCAACAACGCTTTGGGCTCGCCACAAG
This sequence comes from Pseudomonas sp. P1_F1_2, assembly GCF_056405815.1. Taxonomy (NCBI): domain Bacteria; kingdom Pseudomonadati; phylum Pseudomonadota; class Gammaproteobacteria; order Pseudomonadales; family Pseudomonadaceae; genus Pseudomonas; species Pseudomonas sp. P1_F1_2. The sequence continues at coordinate 7,285 of NZ_JBFUBK010000084.1, forward strand.
CCTTGGCTTTCTTGCCTGCGATAGCCGGCGCCGCACGGACGATATGCTCGGCAGCGTCGATGATGTATTGATGGCTGCGATAGTTGTCGCCGAGCATGACTTTGGTAGTGCCGGGTGACGGGAATTCTTTGTTGAACTCCATGAAGTACGTCGGCGAACTGCCGCGCCAGCCGTAAATGGACTGCCAGTCATCGCCGACGCACAGCAAGGATGAACGCTGCGCCCCCCGGCCAATGTGCATCGCCGGACCGCGACTGCGAATTTCCGCCAGGCTTGCGCGAATCCAGGAGACGATTTGTGGCGATACGTCCTGAAATTCGTCAATCATCAGGTGTGACAGTGGCCGCAGCAGCTCGTCACTGAGCAGTTTCAGGTTTTCTGGAGAGTGCTCACTGAACAGCGCGAACATTCGGTTGTAGGTCATCACCGGGGGCTTTTGATCGAGCAGGTGATCTTCCAGCGCCCGCCAGAACAGACTCAACGCCTCGAAGAAGAACCGGTCGGGGTCATCCTTGGCGAAACTCATCTGACCAACTGCGCCCGGAACATCCAGGCCGAGGTTTTCTATGAACCCGGCCGCCGCGACAAAACAATCCAGCAAGGGGGCTGACGCCAGCTCTCCTTTTACCTTGTAATCAAAGCCCGGCCCCGCACTGGCATCGCCTGCCAACGAGGTCAAAATGCGCTTTGATGACTCGTAACTATCAAGCCATATCAAAGGCTTACGACAGAAAGCTTGAAACAGGGTGCGCTTAACCGCCCATTCTGCACGGACCGTTAGCTTGGCATTCGGACGGCAGACCTGCGGGTTTTCCCGGGGATCGAACCCCAGCACGACCCACGCATCCAGACTCGGGATGTAACCGTGGCAATGGAACGTCGAGCCATTGATATCGAAAGTCTGGCGTTTCGGCTCAATGCCCTTGATGGGCCAGGCGCCAGCGCGAAACCACAGGTCTTCAATGGCATCACATAACTCTTCATCGCGCTTGGCGGCCAATTCGGTCACGGCCACGCGTTTTTGTACATCCGGGTGGTCGCGCTCCAGCTCCTTGAGTTGCAAGGCGTGACGGGACAACGGCTTGATTAACTCGCGAAAGCGTTCGTCAAGGGTATGCAACTGGTGATAACAGGCGTTGAGCCGCTGTCGCTGGGCATCATTGATACGCAAGTCGAACGGATTACTGTCGACCTCCTCGTCGCCGTTTTGCGCGCGATCACTGAGGTTTTCGAACGCTTGCAAACGCTCGAATCCCGGCAGGCTGCGTACCATCGGCAGGATACGAGAGTGGAAAGTGCGCACCAGATTGCGCGCCTCTTTGAGGCTCAGCGCACGGTCCCACAACGCAAACAGTTCGATCAGCTTGTTAATGAAGTCTTTACGTGACTCGCGAGTGAACGTCACTACGGTCATCGAATCCAGCTCGAAACCCAGGTAGTGAGTCAGCAGCAGGATGCGCAGCACCAGCGTGGTCGATTTGCCTGCGCCCGCCCCGGCAATCACTGACGTTGACGGCGTATCGCTGAAAATCATCTTCCACTGGGCAGCGCTCGGCTGGGCATGCGATGGCATCAGACTGGCCACATCAGCCTTCATGCGCCTCTTCAGTTCAGCGCTCAATGGCAGTCGCCAATCGTCAAACAGATTGTCATCGACGTTGGGTGGCCGATGTTCGGTTGAACGCGAGTCGCGGATCAGTAATACCTGCCGGCCTTCTTCCAACCCTTCGGTCCGGCCTTCTTTGTAGCCGTAGTCGAACCCCGCGCTGTGACCGCTGCGAAAACCGTCTGCCTGCCCATGTAACCAGGAGGCGCGGTGTTGTGCGCGCAGGCGGGTCAAGCCATGACCGAAGAATCGGGCCGCCAGGCGTTTGAGCAGCGGCATCTCGGCCAAGGGACGAAGTTCGGGAGGAAGATCGGGGGTGTGTTGCGGCACGCGGGCTGACTCCAGGGTGTGAGGCTGTTGAGGGCTATGGTGTCTGCATTTGCTGTTCAGTTCTAGTGAAATGCTTACAGGTCATTGGCTTATGCGATGAAGTGAAGGCTGGATGAGAACGTTTGGAGGTTATTTTGCATCAACTAATTCGATGGTAATGAGGCATTTTTTACGCTTTTTATCGATGAGTGCCTGATAGATGATGCTCGCCATTAACCCCTTTCAGGAAACGATCATGCTCGAACTCAGATCCTTTAGCTCTTTGGGTGGCGCCCATCACGGCTGGTTGGATGCCCATCATCACTTTTCGTTCGCTGAGTACTATGACCCCAAGCGCATGAACTGGGGCAACCTGCGGGTGTGGAACGATGACGTGATCGCCCCTGGCACCGGGTTTCCACAACACCCGCATCGGGACATGGAAATCATTACCTATGTTCGTGAAGGCGCGATTACTCACCAGGACAACCTTGGCAACAAGGGCCGCACCGAAGCAGGTGATGTTCAGGTGATGAGCGCCGGCACCGGGATCGCACACAGCGAATACAACCTGGAGGCGACACCGACCAAGATTTTCCAGATCTGGATTATCCCGAACGAGTCCGGTCTTGCACCGTCCTGGGGCGCCAAGCCGTTCCCGAAAGGTGAGCGTGAAGGCTTCGTGACTCTGGCCAGCGGCAAATCCGGTGACGATCAAAGTTTGCGAATCCGTGCCGATGCGCGGCTGGTGGCGGCCAACCTGAAGGCCGGTGAATCGGCTGAATATCGCCTGGACAGCGGTCGTCGCGCTTACCTGGTGCCAGCCACCGGTGTCATTGAAGTCAACGGCTTGCGTGCACAAGCTCGAGACGGTGTTGCCGTGGCCGATGAGCAGGTGTTGCGAGTGACAGCGATCGAGGACAGTGAAATCGTCCTGGTCGACCTGGCTTGATCGAGTAAAAAACGCCGGATAAAAAAGGGGCGACCCTATGGTCGCCCCTTTTTTTGGATTTTTGGTGACTGTACCGACGCCATCGCAGGCAAGCCCGACTCCCACAGTGTCGGGGGTCAAACACAAAATCTGTGTTCACCACTGAACCTGTAGGAGCCGGGCTTGCCCTCGATAGGGTCTTCAATCACTTCGCAGCGATTGCGCCATCCACCAGTGTTTGTGCTTCTGCCACCAATTGCTTGAGGTGGTCATCACTCACAAAGCTTTCGGCGTAGATCTTGTAGATGTCTTCCGTGCCCGATGGGCGCGCCGCGAACCAGCCGTTTTCAGTCATGACCTTCAGGCCGCCGATGGCCTGATCATTACCCGGCGCATGGCTGAGGATGCTTTGGATGGCTTCGCCCGCCAGCTCGGTCGAGGTGACCTGATCCGGCGACAGCTTGCTCAGCAAGGCTTTCTGTTCAGGGTTGGCCTTGGCATCCACGCGTACCGAGAACGGCTCGCCGAGTTCGTCGGTCAATGCGCGATAGGCCTGACTCGGATCGCGGCCGGTGCGAGCAGTCATTTCTGCTGCCAGCAGTGCCGGGATCAAGCCATCCTTGTCGGTGCACCAGACACCGCCATCCTTGCGCAGGAACGAGGCGCCAGCACTTTCTTCGCCGCCGAAACCCAGCGAACCGTCGAACAGACCGTCAGCAAACCATTTGAAGCCGACAGGCACTTCGTACAATCGACGCCCCAGGCGCTTGGCAACGCGATCAATCAAGCCGCTGCTGACCACGGTCTTGCCCACGGCTGCATCGGCGCGCCACTGCGGGCGGTTCTGAAACAGGTAGTCGATCGATACCGCCAGGTAATTGTTCGGTGCAAGCAAACCACCGGACGGCGTAACGATGCCATGACGGTCATGATCCGGGTCGCAGGCAAACGCGACATCAAAGCGCTCTTTGAGGCCGATCAGGCCTTGCATCGCGTGGCTGGACGATGGGTCCATGCGGATCTGGCCGTCCCAGTCGACGGTCATGAACCGGAACGTCGGATCAACCTGTTTGTTGACCACGTCGAGGTCCAGACGGTAGTGCTCGGCAATAGCCGACCAGTAGCGCACCCCTGCTCCGCCCAACGGATCAACGCCCAGACGCAGCTTGGCATCACGGATGGCGTCGAAGTCGATCACGTTGATCAGATCGGCAACGTAGGTATTGAGGTAATCGTGACGGTGAGTCGTGCTGGCTTTTAGCGCCTGCTCATAGCTGATGCGCTTGACGCCAGCGAGCTTGGCGGCCAGCAGTTCGTTGGCCTTGGCCTCGATCCACTTGGTGATATGGGTATCGGCCGGACCACCGTTGGTGGGGTTGTACTTGTAGCCACCGCTTTGCGGCGGGTTGTGGGACGGCGTGATGACGATACCGTCCGCCAGCCCCGACGTGCGGCCACGGTTGTAGCAGAGAATGGCATGGGAAATGGCCGGGGTCGGCGTGTATTCATCGCCTTCGGCGATCATCACGGTGACGCCGTTCGCCGCCAACACTTCCAGGGCGCTGGCACCCGCCGGCGTGGACAGTGCGTGGGTGTCGATCCCGACGAACAACGGGCCGTCGATGCCTTGGGCTTCGCGATACAGGCAGATCGCCTGGCTGATAGCCAGAACGTGCCACTCGTTGAAACTCAGGTCGAACGAGCTGCCTCGGTGCCCGGACGTGCCAAATGCTACACGCTGGGTTGAGATGGCGGCGTCAGGCTGGCCGGTGTAATAGGCCGTTACCAGTCGCGGGATATCGACCAACAATTCTGCCGGTGCCGGTTTGCCCGCAAAAGGACTGAGTGTCATGCAAAACCTCTGAAATAGAGTGGTTCAGGAATTGGATCGCAGTTTACTGGCAGTTTGACCGCAACGCGATGTTATCGATCCAGGAAGATCGAGGATGTTTTATAACCTCGTTCAATCGACCGCCTCCAGACGCAAGGCATCCCCCAGCAAGCCCAGTGCAACGCCAAGATCATGCTCACCGCCAAAGGTATGGCTCAATCGTAAATGTTGCGCATGCAGCCCGCGCAAACTGAACAATTCCCCCGGCGCCACCACCACTTGTTGCTTGAGCAGGCGGTGGAACACGCCGCGCACATCGACCCGACGCAACGAACGAACCCAGACCGTCGCTCCGCCCTTGGGGTCGACATAGTGCAACGCATCCGCCAGGCGCTCCTCAAGCAACTGGGTCATTTGCACTTTGCGCTCCTTGAGCAGTCGTCGCAGCACCAACAAGTGCTGGTCGATCCGCCCATTGTTGTACAGGCGCGCGATGGCTTTCTGGCGGATCGGCGACAAGCGGAACGAGCGCAGCAGAAAGTGCCGCTGCAGTTCACTGCGCAGTTGCCGCGAAAGCAGATAACCATAAGGCGCTTCTGGCCCGATGACTTTCTCGAACGTGGAAAATACGATCAATCTGTCCGGGTCCAGTAAATCGCKAAACCGTGGACGGCCGGGTTCATATTCAAGTTCGCCGTAACAGTCATTCTCCAACACCCAACTACCGTGCCGCTCCAGCAACTGTGCGGTTTTCTGTCTGTTGCTGTCGCAGGCCACACTGCCACGCGGCATGTTCAGGCCGGACGACAGCATCACAAGTCTCACCGGCTCGGACTCCAGCAACAACTGCAGATGGTCGTGATCAAGCCCACCATCGGCTTGCAATGCCACCTCGACAACGTTTACATCGCAGGCGTCAAACAAGCGCAAGATCGACCAGTCGCAGGGCGACTCCACCACGACCGTTGCGTCCTTGAGACAAAGCACCGCGATCAATATTTCCAGTACGCCCCGCAGATCGGCGCCGATGTAGACATCGTCGGCGTGCCAACAACGTGCTGGCGAGGAGGTATAGCGTGCCGCCAGGGCCGCGCGCAGTTCCCGTTCGCCGCAAGGTTGAACACTCGATTGCGGCTGGCGCGGATACTGGCGCAACAGCTCTCGCTCCAGCAGCAACAGTGGGCTGTCCAACGGCTGCAACAGCGCAGGTTCATCGGTACTCAACACCAGCATTCCCGGGCGCCTGGCATTGACATAAACCGTCTCCAGCAGGTCATTGCCGCTGCACGGCGGCCGGATGAAGGACACGGGCAATGCGTAGTAACCGGATTTGGCGACCGAATAGACTCGCCCCTCCTTTTCCAGCAGCGAGTAAGCGTACTGAATGGTGGAAATCGATACGCTCAGGCGTTCCGCCAACTGTCGTAACGAAGGAAGCCGCACGCGCGTATCGCTGGCCGGCTCGCTGATGAGGTGGGTCAGGTAGCGGTACACCGCCTGATAAGCGAAATCGGTTTCTCGGGGTCCTTTCATGAGCAATGACCGAACACGCTGAACACGGCCCAAAGCCGCTGAGCGGACGTTACCAAGCCGGGCACCTTCAACGTCCCGCTGACCGTTCGCTCGTCACAACGTCAATCTCCCTTGTATCTGCGCTCTGCCCCACGTCCGCAGGTTCGCCGCTGACCACCGGCCCCATGCGATAAAGCGTACCGATCAGGCTGACGGGTAACCCGCTGACGTCGACCATCCATTGCAAAACCTGCTCGGGTGCAGGCATGCCCTGCATGGCCCGATGCAGGTCCGGCAATGCCACGAGCATGCCGGGATGACACTGGCGCAGAAAGTACTCAAGCGATGCGCCATGCTCGACAAAAGGAGCGAACAGCAAACACACCAACTGAGCTTCATTCAGACCCAAAGTCCTTTGAGCCTCTATCGCCGCCAATTCCCGCTGATCGGACAGGATTGCCGGGGCACAAAACGCCTGTAATGCCTGTTCACACGCATGCTCAGGAAGGTGCTTGCGGCGCATCATCACCAATACCCGCTGCACATAGTCGGCAACACCGGCCTCATACGCGCGACCCTGCACGAAGCAGGCTTGCAGCCCCCGCAGGTGTGCGGCAATCGAAAGGCTGACGAATTCGTAATCGCCCAATTGAGTCGTCAGCCCGTCAGGTTGAAACTTCAGGAACTCGGTGAGCAGCGGCCAGCGCTCTTCCAGGTTGCTGACCAACATGTCGTGAATATCGATGTAGGTCGCACGGCGACACGCCTCAAAACCTTCTGCGGGGCGCCACGCGGCTTGTTCGTGATCTGGATAAAACTCGCGATAGCAATCGCTGCCCAGTTCATCGAGTCGAGCAAAGAGCTGCTCATAGCTGGTTTCCGGTTGATCCGGGGCCTTGAAACCGGCCTTCGCCGCAGCACGGTTCAACCCCTCCAGTAACTGCTTTTGCTGACGAGGCGAATCGCTGCTGACTAAGGCATCGACACCGCGATCCCAGCGGGCTATCTGCCCGTAGAACTCGCCGGTTGCCAGGTAGGCGTCATCCCAAAGGTCGAGGGGGCCGTTCCAGGTTCGACGGTGACCAACCATCAAAAGATTGAGGCGATTTGACTCCCGTCCGGCTTCGGAGATTGCCACCGCATGATTGAACGGCAGGACCTCGCGGTTATCGACCATCAACACTTCAACGCGAGGATCATCGTAAAGAAACAATGCGCTGCAACTGCGATGGATGTTTTCAAGGGCCGCCGACACCACCCCGTTCGATCGCAAGGTCGCCACCCGCAGCTGGAATGTCGCCGGCGCCCGGCCGGCAATACTCAATTGTGCGGCGCGCAGCAGAGCAAGGGTGTAGCAATTGTCTCGGGTGCCGGACTGGATCGTCAGCACCTTGTATTCGCCGATACGTTCCATGCCACCGGCTGCGACCACGATGCGCTGAATCATCAGTTGCAAAGCCGTACGTTCAGCCCGTGAGAAAAAACTCAGCAATCGTTGCAGTACTTGCTGATAAACATAGTTCATTGCCTGATCATGGGTATTGGTCATCTTCGTTTACCTGTTACTCATAGAGTCGATGTCACACAAACAACGTCATGCATGATGCAATCGGTCACCTGTCATGATTAGAGTGCTGGAGTTGATATGAAATATTAACACTTGGTTTTTAGTCATTATTTGAAATGATTAGGCGCAACCAATGATGCGCCGTGCCGCCGAGAGCCTTCAGCCCATGCAGGGCGGGCCTCTGGCGAGGGCACGAGACATCCTAGGAAATATCCGACAACTTCCCACAGACAGGTAGTACGACAAATAAAGAAAGAAGTTACCCTGCGCACTTCCTCAACTTTTCGAAAACACACTAATTGTTGAGCGTGTATTACGGAGCCCCGATAAACAGCCATAGCTCATTCCTTGAGATGAAAGTAATCATTCAATTATCAAGGCTTATATGATGATTAGAAGATACAGATTGAGGGCAAAAACCAGTTCAGTTGCTGAACGGCCCCGTCATGGATTGACAGGACGCCTCGTGCTTTCGACAAGGGAATGAAAAAGTCCGTGCAAGCACGGACTTTTTAGCGGGGAGTTACACAGGCTCGACCTGGAGGGCCACCCGCTCGCGGCACGGGCATTCGTCCATGTAGCGATGTGCTTCGACAAACTCGGAAAACGGAAAGACCCGAGTCTTGAGCGGCAGCAGCACGCGGTCCGCGGTCAACTGGTTGATGTCACGCAAGGCACGTTGCAGCGCGACCTGGTCCTGGATGATGCCCAGTTCCGGCTTGCCGGTGAAATTGCCGATACAGTGCACAAAGAACTGAATGTTCTTCTGGAACGCTGCACAGGCCGGGAACGGCGTCTGGTTGCCCCCCTGCAGGCCATACAACACCAGGCTTCCACGCGGTGCGAGCACATCACCGAGCAGCGACATCTGCGGACCGCCCAAACCATCGAACACCACATCCACACCGCGGTTGTCCGTGATTTTGTTGATCCGCATGAGCAGATCTTCTTCTTCGGTGACGATCACTTTCTCGGCACCGAGCGACAACAAGTACTCACGTTCATCCGCCGTTTTGGTGGCAGCAATCACGCGTACACCCAAGGCCTTGCCAAGCTGGACGAACGAAGGTCCGGCACAATGGCTGGCGTCGGTCACCAGGACGAATTGCCCGGGCTTGACGCGTGACAGATCGACGTAAGCAAAGTAAGCAATCAGCAAAGGCGTGTAATGCACGGCCGCTTCGATCGGGTTCAGCACATCGGGATAGCGGGTCAGCGCCGAGCGAGGCAGAACAATTTGCTCGCCGTACACCGGATAATCGTTCGGGCTTTGCGACGGGAAGCTGGCGACCTTGTCACCCACTGCCAGGTCATCCACGCCCTCGCCGAGCGCCGTAACGACGCCGGACATTTCCTGGCCCAGGCCCGAAGGCAGACGAGCGTGGGACGAGGCCAGATTCTGGCGCCAAAGCGTGTCATACCAGCTGATGCCAATCGCCTCGACGCGCACCTGCACTTCGCCCGGAGCAGGAAGCACTGCCGCATGCTCTTCGCATTTGAGCACCTCGGCTGGACCAAACTTGTGAAAACGGATCGTGCGGGACATCGCAAACCTCGTCAAAGTAACCTCTAATGCCATGAACTCTATCCGGGCTTTCTACCCAAGACTATCAGTGGCTATTAATAGTCGACATGCCTGTCATTGATTCCGCAGCACCGGCGACATTGTCAAATGTCGTGAAAATCGAAGCGGCCTTTCGGGAAAAACTGAATTACACGGTGCAGAGTAGCAGCCTTTCCCCGTAAGATTCATGCCGGCCATTGTTCTCATATGGCCGCTCTCGTCAAGCTTGATGACTCTGCCAGGACTCCAGATGAATCGTAATGACCTGCGTCGTGTCGACCTGAACCTGTTGATCGTTTTCGAAACATTGATGCACGAACGCAGCGTAACCCGCGCTGCAGAGAAACTGTTTCTCGGCCAGCCAGCCATCAGTGCGGCGCTCTCGCGCCTGCGTGGGCTGTTCGATGATCCGTTGTTCGTGCGCACCGGTCGCAGCATGGAGCCGTCCGCCCGGGCGGTAGAAATTTTCGCCCTGCTCTCCCCTGCACTGGATTCGATTTCCACCGCGGTCAGTCGTGCGGCGGAATTCGACCCGGCCACCAGCACCGCGGTGTTTCGCATCGGCCTTTCGGACGATGTCGAGTTCGCCCTGCTGCCGATGCTGCTCAAGCGCCTGCGGGCCGAAGCACCGGGCATCGTCCTGGTGGTGCGCCGGGCCAATTACATACTGATGCCAAGCCTGCTGGCCTCGGGCGAGATCTCCATTGGCGTCAGCTACACCGCCGACCTGCCGGCCAACGCCAAGCGCAAAGTACTACGTCGCAGCATGCCGAAGCTGTTGCGGGCCGACACAGTGCCGGGGCCGTTGAGCCTGGATGATTTCTGTGCACGACCGCATGCGCTGGTGTCGTTCGCTGGCGACCTGAGCGGCTTTATAGATGAAGAACTGGAAAAGCTCGGGCGCAAACGGCATGTCGTACTGGCGGTGCCGCAGTTCAACGGCCTGAGCACGCTGCTGAGCGGGACGGATATCGTCGCGACAGTGCCCGACTACACGGCCGACGCGCTGACGGCTGCCGGTGGTGTTCGGGCTGAAGATCCGCCGCTGCCGGTGCGCAGTTTTGAATTGCACATGGCCTGGCGCGGCTCGCAGGACAATGATCCGGGCGAGCGCTGGTTACGATCGCGGATTCAGATGTTTTTTGGCGACCCTGAGAGTCTCTAGGCGTCGTCGGGCAGGCTGTTCATCTGATCATTTTTGCCTTTCCACAAACCATGGAGCTCCATTCACTTCCAGTGGATTGCTACATTGGGGGCACATCTGAGGGCATACTTTGGATGGTTTGAAAAGGATGCCCCCAGCCTGAGGGCCCACGTAAGCAAGCGCCCAACTCACCTTGCGTAAGTCAGGTCGGCATCCACTGATGCGGCAGCAGTTGCCCGGTTTCGCTGGCCTTCTGGATAGGCAACTGCGTTAGCACATCCTTACTTCAAGCCAAACCAAAAACCATGGTCTACCGCAGCCATGGTCAGTCTACTGAGCGCATCTGTGCCGCACGGCCCTGCCCCTCGAAACTATCCATCATATGRATATTGCATGTACAAATATGTAATTTCCATAATACCTGTGGATTGGAGAATATTTGTCTATCAAAAACCACGTGCCCTGGACACACGCTGTGTGAATGGAATAAGCAGACGACAGCAGTGCTGCCACCGCTTGTATTTCTGGCGGCACTGCCGTCCAGCCGTCAACTCAATGCTCTGCTAAGATTTGCCGCTCAGATTGATTTCAAGGAGAAAAGTCATCAGCCGTATTAAGGACACCGAGGCTTTCATCGCAAAATCCAAGGCGAAATTTGGCCAGCAGTTCCATTACGTCGAGACCCTCTGGCACTCGGCGAGCACACCTGTAGTTCTTCATTGCCTGAGGCACAATCCCCCCGAAAAAGTAGAGATAAATCCCGATCACCACCTGCGCAAGAAGGGTGGCTGCAGGCAATGCAAGGCTGACAGCGCGAGGGCTCGACATGGCAAGACCCGGGAGGTCTTCATCGCCGAGGCCAAAGCCAGGCACGGTGAAGCCTTCGATTACGGCAAACTGGTATATGTCAATGCCAAGACAGAAGTACTCATATACTGCCTTAAGCACTGCATCGAGTTCTGGCAACTCCCCGAGGTCCATTTGAAAGGCGGTGGCTGCCCTGCCTGCAAGAGTGCAAAGTTAAAAAAGAGCAACGCGGAGCTGTACGACCAGCGGAGCGTGAAGTATGAGGAATTCCTGACTAGGGCAAATTTGACGCATAACGGTTACTACCGGTATGAGCCCGAGAGCTACGTGGGATTTGGCAAGAACGTTCGCATCATTTGTCCCAAGCATGGCGTGTTCTCTCAACGCGCCGAGCGACACGCGAGCGGTAGTAAGTGCAAGAAGTGCGTGGCTGATAATCTCAAGATCACCGAGCCAGTACTTCGGTCGCGTATCGAGCAGAAATTTGGCTCGATTCTTTCGGTCCGATTCGGTGCCTGGTCAGGCTTCAAAACCATTGTCCAGGCATTCTGCTGTCGACATAGACATAGCTGGAGCTTAACTGCGAGTGCTCTGCTCTCAGGCGGTGGTTGTCGCCACTGCGTAAACGAACTTAAAAATCAGCCTGCTTTAGCAGCGCTGGTGAGCAGCTTGCCCCCCGAACTCCGTTATTTGGAAACCAGCCGAAACCCCGATTTTCTGAGGTTTAGCATCGACGCCACGCGCAAACACCGAGCTCAGTACCGCTACGAGGAAAACCTCTTTATCTCGTTTTCCCGGCCGTGCCAAGTGATCTGCCACACCCACGGAGCCTTCAAATTAAAGCCTGAAGAGCATCTGGGAGGCACGGGATGCCATATTTGCGCCTACCAAGACCAGTTCATCAGGTCGGCACGCCAACGCTTCGCTGACCGCTTCGATTACGGCCAAACGAATTTCAGCCATGCCAGTGGTCAAGAAAAAGTCAGTATCCTCTGCGTTGAGCATGGCGTACGCGGCAGCATCAGCGCCGCACTCCATCTGCGTGGTACGTCGTTTTGTGGGGTTTGCAAGAGCAATTCCCGGGTATTGACCACCGAACAAAACCGCCGTGCTAACCAAAATGCCTTGCTCCAAAACTTTAGAGAGGAGGCTTTCGCGGCCCACTCTGGAAAGTACGAATATCCTAACTTAGAGGAGGAGCTAGTCACACGTGTCAGCAAAATCACTGCCTACTGCAAGCAGCATGATTTTACATTTACCCCGTCTGCAGCGGCGCACGTACAAACAGGCAACCGAGCACCCTCAGGATGCCAGCGTTGCAAGGGAGACATTTCTCGACTGCGCTACCGCAAACCTTACATAGAAGTCCAAGCAAAATTGGCCGAACATGGTTTCAGCCTTCTTACCCCAGAGCATGATTACAAGAGCCAGGGTGAATCCATGTTGGTTCGCTGCAATGAAGGCCATGAGGTAAACGTAGTCCCGCAGAAAATTTTTAGTGGTCGAAGCTGCCCCAATTGCTCTCCTTTCGTTGGCGAGGCGATTACTCGGAGTATTCTTGAAGAAGGCTTCGGATTTTCGCTGCAGAAACGGCGATTTAAGCAGAAAGATCATCCCCACTTGATTCAGCCCCACGCCAGCCTCGAACTGGATGGATACAACGCGCAGTACAAAATCGCGTTCGAATACCAAGGCGCATGGCACTCCCAAAAAGCCCGACACCGCACGGAAGCGAGCTACCAGCGCCAGCTTCAGCGAGATGAGCAGAAGGCTGTGATGTGCAGAGAGCTGGAAATCACACTAATTGTGATAAACGAGTTCATGTATCCGTTTCAGGCTGCAGATGTGAGGAAAAAGATTATGGAAGGCATTGAAAAGGTCGGGCTGAGAAAGCAATGCGTTGTTCCAGAGCATTTGCTGCTGCTATCGCACATTCCAATGCTCAACCTGAATGGCCAAAAAAAGCTGCTGGCACTGGCGGAGGAACATAACCTCAGCGTGAAAGAAACGGCATGGTACGGGAAATGGCATACCTACTCATGGCAGTGCAAGATATGCGACAACGATTTTAAAGCGCCTTATATCGTGCGTGAAGCTGCAAAGTGGAAGTGCTGTCCCCGCTGCGCGAGAAATCATCCAGAAGTGAAAGAGCGACGCCGACACACGATGAAAGCAAAGGGTAGTGAATACCTTGAGGCGCTTCGAGAGAGGGCCCGAGTCATTGGCCTGAACTTAGTGGATACCGAGTGGAAAACTGCGGCTCAACACGTCACTTATAGGTTCAAATGCATCCACACGAAAGTTGAAGTGAAACCCAGAAACTACAACAGCATCCTTCTGGGTTATAGCGGCTGCGACTGCGATGAACACCGCCGACCACGAGTTTGACCCAGCTAACAATTTTGATTTGTATCGATCTCTTGTCCAGATTGAGGTGATTAAGTCACCTCATTTTCCGTTTTTCACGGCGAGATGATGTCGAAAAGTGGCGGACTGCCATCTACATCACCATAAAGCTTATCTCGTCCCAGAGGTCGCTTCTCTCCGCCCATGACTTTATGTCGTTCTGAGCGTTGAGATCGTTACTCAAAAGCTTGATCGGGTACCGGCATACCCTCGTTTAGCTGGTCTAGAGATCGACATCGTCAAAGATGTTTCGACCGCCCTCTTGTGCAGATGGACGAATCAAATCGCTTCGGCCAACTGCAGGCTCTGCTCCCCGCTCCTGTGATACCTCATTTACCCAATCGTCAACTCGGCACCTTTGGGTATCGACCACATCATCCACACCGGGCCATTCAGGGAACGCGGCACGTATTCCCTCTAGCTGATCAACGAAATCAGAAAGGTGGTAATCAGGATCTTCCTCATAGCTGTACGTTTCCTGCTGAGACCGGCGGATCCTATCGAGGTCAGGCAAGACATGCTTCAGTACATCACGGTAGAAGTCTTCCCGCTCCTGGTCACTAAAGAACTCGTGCATGTCCTGATCGTAGATGTACCCAAGGTCATCCTCATCGAACACAAAGCCGTGAATTTTGGTCGAGATAGCATCTCTGGCTGACTCCGGTAAAAGATCTTGCCGAAGCAAGCGCAGAGCCAGGTCAGACGACTTCGTGAATAGGTTTCTCGCGAAATCTCGAACCAGGCTGGAGGCCAACTCTCCATCAGTTTTCGAGTACATGGCCAGGAATACGTGGTCAGTCCTGCGCAGCAGGAAAGAGTACAGTCTGCCCCGCCTCATACGCTCCACGTCGGCCCCAAAAGTGACGTACTGATAGCATCGTTGTGCGATCGCTGCAAACATGCTCGAGGGCAAAATCGTCGCATTCTGAATGCCCGTATCGCCGCACGTCACAAGTTCCATCAACTGCTCAAGAGGTGTGCCATCTACAAAAATCTGCAGATGATCAGGACTCTGGGCGAGTATTAACGCAAATGCATCTCCAATCGTTGGGTGCTTGTACCGCCAAAAGCGTCCTTCAGCAGTATCTGCCACTTGTACAAAGCTTCCCCGGAGACTCTCAAGCGCACGGATGCAACCGGCTTGGTTACCGCCCAATCTTTCAATTGTCTTCACCTCATCCCCTGAGAGGTTTACCGGGCTTTCGATTGCTCCGTGCTTCATGTAAAGCAAAGCCAATGCGGCCTGGCTTTCGTCATCCATGCCCTGCATTGTCTCAACGAGCCATCGCTCCTGCTTGGCGACAAACTCATCGATACTTCTTTGGTCGATCTTGAGGGCCCTGGTGAATTCAACACTGCCCAGGCGCCGAGCTGTCTCGGGAGCGAACCGACTGTGAGCTGCCACCGCAGGAAGAAACTCCTTTAAAGCCGTCCGAACCCGCCGCGGTTGGTTGCCAAGCTTCACATGGTTGTAGAGGATTTCTGACTTTTCTCGTGTGGTCAGATCTTTCACGTCGATGACCACCTGGCTTTCCTCGATCAAAGGAAATGCCGTTCTCTTGAGATCACGCCGTGCGCTGTTGTAGATGTAATCACGGCTAGTCAGGACTACCCGATGGCCCACTCGGATCATCGTCGAGAGCGCTGGGAGTATCCGGTTCCATTCCATCACCAGGTCGGCTTCGTACTGCATCGCCCCAAAGGCGTCATCAACCCAGATGAACTGCGATGCTTCGTCCGTATTCCAGTGATCTCGAATTTGCTCGGGCTTTTCCAGCTTCAATACCCTACTTCCCCACTTATCCATCGCACACATGGCCATAAGTGAGGCAATCGTCGTCTTTCCAGCAGCGGGCTCTCCAACCAGGAGAACAAAACCATGCTGCTGAAGGGCCTGGAGTGCTTTGCGATAGGTGCCAGTCACAACAAGCTTTGAAAGCTCAGGAAGCTCCGTCAGCAGCGCCTTCGTCTGCTTGTACCGTCTCTCATCCAAGATCTGACTGAGGTCACCCAGACCATAGAGCCGAGGCACATTCATGCGCAGGTTACTGTTTAGCTGGATCTTCTCGCAGATCCATGTGGAGCCCAGTAGCAGAACATGCTTGACCCCAGCATCTTCAAACGCCTGCTTGATCTTTAGATGGCTCTCCCCAGTCCAGTCGCCGTTCGTCATCAGAACATAGACATCACACTGTCCCTTGGCGACGAGTCTGCGCACCTTTTCACGCTCACCAGCTACATCTGACAGCGTGAGATTATGATCACGGCGCGATGTGAACTTGCACTGAAAGACGAACGCGCCTTCATACAACTCATTTGGCTGAGGAGACCACGTCCCCTTGAACCCACCGTCGCGACCTCCATCATTTCCCTCAAGGAACGTCTCGACCGTCTGACCCAATACCGTAGAGGCTACGGCCATGCATAACTGCTGAAAGCTATGCCAACCCAGGAGGTGAAGGTCGTATTTGGGGACGCTCATCTGACGTTCGATCCTTGCAGCCAAGTCCTGATGCCGGACAGAGTGCCATCATAGCGGAATTGTCGAAATGCCGTGCCCTGGAGATAGCGGCAGCACTACTTTCTAATCTGGATCTCGGGACCTGATCCTTCGATGCAGACGTAGCTCATGCGCGCCGCAAGTACTTCGACCTGCACGTGGCGAATAAAAGTCAGTTGGCGGAGCAGGCGCTTCACTCGATTGGTGGGCTGTACGAAGTCGAGCGACACGCCAAGGAATTGAGCGACGAAGACCGCTGGCGATTACGCCAGGAAACAGCAGTGCCCATCGCTGAAAAACTGCATGAGTAGTTGCTGGCCCAACGCGAACTTGTGCTCGAGGGTTCTGCCACGGCCAAGGCTCTGGATTACAGCCTTAAACGCTGGGTAGCGCTGACGCGCTACCTAGAAGATGGTGCTGTGCCCATCGACAACAACCAGATCGAGAACTTGATCCGGCCGTGGGCGCTTGGGCGGTCGAACTGGTTGTTTGCTGGGTCGCTGCGCAGCGGCAAGCGGGCGGCGGCGATCATGAGCCTGATCCAGTAAGCGCGCATCAATGGGCATGATCCGTATGCTTATCTCAAAGATGTACTGACGTGGTTACCAACGCAGCGAGCCAGCGAGATCGAGCAACTGCTGCCGCGTCAGTGGATGCCTGCCTGATCTGTGCAAGGTGTGTTCGCTGGCCGCTTGCCGCCAACCTGCCCTTCAATGGCGCGCTTGAAATTTGCGCGGCGAGATAGGCACTTCATGACTGCTAATCATATGGCTAGCGCTCTCTCTTCAGCAGGTTCAGATCACCTAATCGTCCACAAAAAATAGCAGGCAGGTCACCTTCGCAATCTCACTCGCACATTGCGTTGGGAGGCGCGTCAGCACCTCTTTGAGAGATCGAGAATTAACCGACAGCATGAAGCGCAGTCTCTTGCTTGAACGAGAACCGCTCCGAGATGCACACGCTATCTCGACGAGGACCTCGTGATAGCTCAAGTGTCAGGAGGCTATCCTCGGGGAATGCAGGACTGAGCTCTAGTTTGAGGTACTCGAAGAGTTGGCGGTCATGGACAGCTATTACAACCTGCCGACCATGTTCCTTTGACAAGGTCTTCAGAAGTGCCGCGAAGTGGGCGATATGCACGTCGTCCATCGATTGCACCGGGTCATCGAGAATGAGGCACGGTAGATCACGCGGGACTGATAGATGCAAGGCGATAAACAACGAGAGGGCTCCGGTATTAAGATTACCTGCGCTCAGCATTGCACCTGGTGTCCCACCGGCTTCGCCGCCATCTCTATGCTCAGTAATTAATTTAGGCTGTAGCCTCTGAGTGGATGATTCTGGAATGCGAAATGCCGGTACAAATGGTTCGCCTGGCGCCAAGCGTACAAAGAGATCGCGCCACACAAGGTTGAGCCGATCATTGAATTCCCGACGAATAATTGCGGAACGCACCTTATCAACGGCACTACGGATCGTGTTGCCCTGCTCGCGTAGGACTTGCGCCCGCTCGAGGGCAACGTTAGCGGATTTCCAAGATTCGTCATCGGCAGAAATCCTTGCATCCACTTCTAATCGTTGCCTAATCGCGGCGCGAATCGTAGCGATTAAATCGGCAGCCTTTCGCCGCAATGAAAGACGCTTTTCAAATCGCGCCGCCTGGGTAGCCAAAAGCGATTCCAACCTACTCGCTCCGGCCTCGAAGGACTCTCCTTCACCTAACTCAGGTGCGCGAATTGAAAGCGCAAAATCATTCAAAATGTCGTGCGCTGCGACTAGAGAAACATCGCGGATCTGGGCGTCGCTCACTGAACGACGCGCGGCGACATCGGCCGCGCGTAATTTTCCACCCAACTGCAATGCGTCGAAAATACTCTTGAGTTCGCTGATCAGAACATTGATAACAGCTAGCCGCCGGTCAAGGTTAGCTAGGTCACTCTCTTCAGGACTGCGCGCCGCAATCGTCTCAATGTCTCGCTCCAGTCGTTCAATGGCGACTTGCATTTCACTGCGCGCACGTCCGAGTGTCAGTAATCGCTCTGCCGATGCAGATAAACTTCGAACCTTGTCATGGACATGTTCGCTTAACGGAGCCAAGCCCGTTTCGGTGAAATTTCGATCGCAAACTGGACACGTATCATCAGCAATAAATGATGTCAGCTCCGAAAGTGCCGCCGCCAGGCTGCCAGCACTACTGGATAAAAGAACGACTTCTTCATCTATCGTGTTCCTATGGCGCAGAGCCACATCACGTTCATCTTGCGCTTTCGCGCGCCCTGCAATATCAGTCCGTGCTTGAGTAACACGTTCAGAAACATGCTGCTGCTCAGTGCCTAATCGCACCAGTGCCGTTTCTGCGAATTGCTCCGGGTCGCTTGGAAGCGAAATATTTGATAACACCTCTTCGACACGACTGCGTAGAGATTTGACTTGATCTCCATATGTCGCTTCCCAATGCGAAAACTCCTCACTGGCTTCATCCGCGCCAATAGTAATGAGGTCCACGGTGGTTCCGGTTGCAGCCTGCGCCCCCTCAATTTCACGCCGAATGGAAGCTAGTTTTCGTTGCTGGTCCGTCAGCAGTGGAAAAGCATCCGCGTCTTTGTCATCTGAAAGGCTAGTGGTAACTTCATCGAGTGTTTCTTCCCGCACCTCCACGGATAATTCCAACTCCGCACAGAGGATTGCAAGCTCATCAGCCACGGTTTGAACTTGCTCGTCTAAAACTGAGTGTGCCTTGCGTTGTTCGGTGAGCAGGCGATCTAGGCGTAATTTTTCATTTTCCGCAGTAAGCCAGCCTTCCACACTTTTGCGGACGTTGCGCACATCTGCAAGCGGCTTTAGCCCAGCTTCGAGCGCGTCAAGGCGATCCAGTCCTAGAAGTTTGGCTACAAATTGAGCTAGGGGGGATGTCGCATCGTGCCCCGCTTCTTGATAGATCTGAAGCAACTGACCAAGCAGAGCCTGCGGTAGGAATGCCCGCTCACGGAAGAATGTCGCACGCATATTGTCAAGCGCGTTGATGGACTGCGCACCGGTTACATTGAGAGTAGCGTTGAAACTTTGTTCTGAAATTCCGCTGAGGGCCCACAACAGAACACTGCCCTCAGAAGCTGATCGATGAAGTAGTTGCTTCTCATAGCTGGGATCAGCACGCTCCAGCGAATGAACCTTCCCTGTCAGGGCGAGCTCGATAGCTGAAAGAATGCTCGTCTTTCCCGCACCGTTTTCACCATGGATAAGCACAACCTTGGCGTCAAGCGGTGCATGAATCTTTCCGCGGATGCTTCGGAAATTGTTGATGTCGAGGCTTTTAAGAATGAAATCGCTCAAGACTGCTTCGCTCCCAGATCGGATTGGAAGGCACCGCTGATCACCTGTGAAATGGTATCGATCACCGCTTGTTCTCCGTCTGTTGATGCGGCGATAACAGCATCTATCAGTTCGCTATTAGTGTTTGCGGAAAGCGCAAGAATAAGCTGTTCTAAGGCAGGGCCATTACCAGTTGGGGATTGTCCTATCGGAGCAGGAAGCGTAAGCGGTAGTAGCACACGTATACAATCGTCCAACTGGCGTTGCGCAGCCTCGCCTGTCGGCCTCCCTTGATCATCAAGTGAGACTCCTTCGACATGCAGTACACGGCAGATTTCAGACAGAGCCTCAATCCCCTCCACCACCACTGCACCTGCAAGGACTACCGTTACCACATAACGTGAGCCGGTTACGTCGAGCGCGCGACTTAACGCTTCGACACGTTGTTTGACACTTGCGCCTTCGCGGTCACCGTTCTCCCCCGTTGTTGTGTCGACCACTAGCACTAGATCTAGCGCCCTACCATCGTGGCCACGCATCGCAGCGGTGAACGCGAACTCCACACCAGCAACCTTGAAAGGGATCGTCAAGTCAGTGTAATCAGCGCCGTGAAGTCGCTCCTGAATCGCATGTATGATAGGTGCAACACTCACAGCATCATCTCCTTAACAAACTCCTGCTGTAATGTCGCGGCATCACCACAGTTCGCGAGTAGATTACCGAGGCTGACATGCGTTTCGCCAATGCGTCCGGTTCGTCCCGGAGCAGCACGGACGCGTCTCGCACTCCCTCCGTTCCCGCCCATCTGATACCAGGCATCGTCAGCATGTAGGATGATTGCATTGTTGTCGGCGAATCCACCGTTCATTTTTAAAGCAATCGCCTCAGTGGCCGACTTCACGACAAAAATTGGTCGATTTATTCCGTCAGGACGTAATGCGCACGCAGATATTGCCCCTGACTTCAGATCTTCATCCGCGGGTTTATAAATATCCCAAAGCCCCGTTTCTCGCCCACATTGCAACAGCGACAAGGCGACCCCAAGACGTCCCAAACCCATAGCTTTGGCGTTCTGGTCAGTGGCGATGAGGTTGAGAGTTGAGTTGCTTAGCGTCTCGTAAGCGTCCGCGTTTGAAGGTAGGCGGCCACTTCGAAACAAAGAGAGCATACGGGACCATTGCCTGACAGCTTGGTTTACAACGTCAGTTCGGTTCCAATCCCCAGGAGTGGGAACAGCAAGTTCTGCCATGTTATCTCGTAACGACTTCAGGAAAGGCTTGAGTTCGCTTGCAACCAGGCCTTTACCGATTTCGGTAAGAGCAAGCTGCATTAATGCAGTGATCTTATCGCCGAGGACCTTAAGAACAAGCGCGATTAATACCTTTTCACCCCAGGCGCGCAGCAGCGTAGCTTCATGAATGGCAGCGGCATTTTCGTTGTATGCCTCACCATAAGAGAGGCGTAACACATCTCGCTGTCCCTGCTGGATCTTATCCTCACAGAAGATATGCGCTGGAGCAGCCGGTGCACACGGCCAAGGCCAAGCATGCGCCGCCTTGGCTCGCGCGAAAAGAGTCTGGAGATTGTTGTCTTGGATCGATAGTCCGAGCACGAGCGTTTTTTGAGCTGTTGCAAGCCCGACTACAGCATTGCACATAGCTAAGAACTCAGGCTTCTCCGGCCAATCCATTATCTGGGTGTAGCTTCCGGTTAAGAATCGGCGAAAAACTAATGGCTCACGCGAAGCATGCACAATGCAGCCATGAAACTTCAGCAATCGTGCCCGCCCGGCAGGCCCCCTAAGCTGGTCGGGGTCAACGACCACCTGCAGCACACCAGGAACACGGTTGCTCAAACGATCGACCGCCGCCTCTATAAATCCGTCCCAATTCGCCGAGGCGACCGACTGTACTGCCCCCTCTAGAATTAGGATCCCAATACAAAGATGTTCGGCGGCAGGCGGCGCGGGATCTTGGAAGGCCAGCCTGATATTGATCGCATCCCACAGGATAAAATCAGCGTTCGTTCCCACGATACGAATGTCAAGAACACGCGCGTACTTGTTCCAGAGCCGGTCAATGATGCTGTCATGCTCTGGCCAAGACGCGAGCGGTTGTACGTACTGCGCCTGAACTGTCGCGGGCTCTATCTCAGCAAGCCCGAGGGCTTCTTCAAGTGCGGGCAAGTACGCAGCGGCAGTCTCAACTGCAACTGCCCTCTCTCGAATATAATCGAATGCTCGTTCTAT